>CALMPX010000073.1 GCA_937871355.1 uncultured Bdellovibrio sp. | reverse complement strand
CAATGGTTATAAAAAACGTGATCTGCCTCCGTTCTTGAAAAAACAAAATCATTTGATGAAACGAGATTCGAATTCTTTAAATTCACGTCAGCTCAAGCATCAAACCTCTCTCACATAATAGTGTCTCATTCTGAGATTATTTTTTTGATGGTGACACAATTTGCTTTTACTGAATTATTGTATACACCCGACTTAGCTCATCTCAAATAATATCCTTTAAATGTGGAACTCCACTTGCTTAGAACTATAGAGTGTGACCCAACTTTTATACAAAGACTAAATTATCTAAGGAGATAAAATGAAATCAATTTTAATTTTAGCCATGTTTGTAACTTCTTTAGCGTCAGCTAGTAGCACTATTTTAAAAGCTGGAGAAAAAATTATTATTCAACCTAATACACAAATGACAGTTTCGTGTACGGGCGGAGGAAATACTCAGGAGCCTTCTTGCCCGAGTACCTCGTTAGCCGTCGTAAAATGTTTGAATCTAGGTTACATGCCTAATTCATGCGCTAGCTTAAAAAAATGTTCTGCTTCGCAATATGCATGTTTAGATAAAGGATATATGCCTAACTCATGTGAAAGTCTTTAATTTATCTAATTGATATAGCTAGTGCCTCATCATGTCGTGCATATAATAAAATGATCAAGGGAGTTTTTATGAAATTATCAAGTCTGATTCTTTTAACTTTAATATCGGTGTCTGCTTTAGCCCAATCTTCCCCTGAGGCTAAGCTTGAATACACCAAAGAAAAAAGTGCAAGTATTTCACGTGAGATTGAAGAAAAATATAGTCGACCTGATTTATTAGAATCAAATGTTGTCTCTGAGTTAGCACGAAATTCATTTGCAGCAGATGGCTATTCGATCAATGGTGGAACTGCCAATCACTGCATCGAATTTGAAATGCGTAAAGATGATGAACGTTATGCGACCGCTTACGAAGTGTTGCGTGATGGCTATGCCGTTGAATGCTTAGCTAAAAATTTAGTACCTAACCAAAAATAGCTAAATTTAATTTTTCTTTTTGACCTAAAAACATCGCGTAGTCTGTATGATCCAGCAGTTCATTCCCACTTAAAGGATGAACCAAAATACTAAGACCGTCGCGATGTTTTTGCATAAGCTCAATCATCGCCATAAAAATTTCAACGTCAAAGTTAACTGTGAACATCCAATGTGGATGAGGACCGCGCAATTCAAAACGGAGTGGCGAGAGTCCACCATAAACCCCACTTTGTTCGATTTTTTCATGCAATAATTCAGCTTTAGCCTGAGTTTTCTCATTAAAATAAATATGACTGTGAAATTTTTCAAATGGAATCGGCCAGTTTTTCGGATTTAATAATTGAAAACGAGGCTTTCCATTAATTTCTTCCACAAACATTTTATACGGTCGAATCCAAGTCTTAGCTGTTTCATTTTCGTAAAGGGCTTGATAAGCAACGTAATCGATCATGTCTTCGCTACCCTTAGATATATCGATCACTTTATAGGGTTTATTTTTATAGTGATTATAGTAAGCGCCGATAAGAACTTCATTCATTGTCTGAGCTCCGTTCGTTGGAACATGGCTTGTTCGGCTTGAAAAAAACGAGCGACATTCTCTTTTAAATCGTCGATTGTTTTTGAGCGATTCACAACTGAAGTGAGCTCATTTCCGAATTGCATCCACACGTGATTTGTTTTAACGAAGAATTGAATTTTTCTTAAAATTAAATTTTCACTTTGCAGCAACTGTTTGATGAAATACTTATCAGCTAAATCGATAAATTTTAAAAGCATGCGTCCATATTCTGCCCCTTCTTCTTCGGGCGTAATCGGTGCTTTCTCATTTTCTCGGCCTTTTGGCGGTTTTAAACCTAATCTTTCGCCGACCTGCCACATGATCCAAGGACGAGCCGTCAAAGCGCGACCCGACATCACTTTATCGGCGCTGGTCTCATCAAGCATGGTAAAGACATCATCTGCCGTTTGAATATCTCCGTTTCCAATAATGGGAATACGACTTCTCGATTTTAAATATTTAATTTGATTCCAATCAGCCTGACCGCGTCGCTTTTGTTCTGCCGTACGAGGATGTAATGTCACCCAACGAGCTCCGGCCTCTGTTAACTTATCGATGAAAAAACAAAGTTCATCTAAAGATTTATCGCTTCCGACCGCGCGGAGCTTTACCGAGATAGGAATATCTTTTTCTAAATTTTTCGTCGCTTCAACCGCATATTTGACAACCTGTGCCGCGTAATCCATGTCTCCCATTAAAGAAACGCCATAGTTATGTTTTAATGCTTTTTGCACCGGACATCCCATGTTGATATCGATACCTGATAAGCTCCAATACTGATTCAGCTTAATGATACTTTCGGTGATTTCTTGACTTTGATTTCCTAATAACTGAGGCACTAAATTTATTTCCGTCGGCAGCACAAAAGTTTCCGAAGTTTTACCTAAGATCTCATTGGGAATACGACGTGAGTTCAGCATTTCCGTGGGCCAAATGGTTTCACTTCCTTGGGGCATATAATCTTGTACGATCAGTCGCAAAACAGCATGACTGAGTCCCACCATAGGAGCCAAACAAACTGGGAAAGCATTTTTATCGAAAAATGAGGTGCTAACTTCAGGCATGACGCTGTTTTACCCTTTATTTTTAAAAAATAAAAGGGTTCAATAGACTATGCCAAAGAAAAAACTGAAGAAAAAAACGCTCAAAAAAATGATTCGTCAGAAACGCCAAAAGTCTAAACCACGTATAGGCATTATAGGATCAAGCCAACTGGCTCTTTATTTGGCTCAGGCCGCTCGTTTAGCTGGCTATCAAGCTTTCGGTATGTCCGACAAGAAAAGCGACCCGGCCTCTTCTTGGTTTAACAAGTGGATCAAAGGTAAACCGAACAAGCTGCAAGATTTAAAAAAA
>CALMPX010000072.1 GCA_937871355.1 uncultured Bdellovibrio sp. | reverse complement strand
ACAACGTGGAAATCCAGTTATGGCGAGTACTGATGGCGTCGTTATTTATACGGGCAAAGATTTTAACCGCTTTGGAAAAATGATCATGATCGAAACAGTCGGCGAAAACACCGGTTACGCCACTCTTTATGCTCACTTGGATAAAATTGTTGTTTATGACGGACAAAAAGTAACTCAAGGCGAAGTGATTGGGGCTTTAGGGAATACAGGAAGATCTTCTGGACCACATCTTCATTTCGAAATTAGAAAATCGGATGGAATACCGGTTGATCCACTTCCCTACTTACCCGCAGGTAAAGATTTAACGAATGACATTGATGATCCAAGCGCTCCGGAAGAATAATGAGATTGAAGTAAATCACATTTACGAAATAAAAAAAACCGGTTCTCAAACCGGTTTTTTTATTAAAATCGTTTTACTGATTTAATTAATATGTATAGTTAACAACAGCTTCGTAAACGACAGCATCATCACCTAACCATCCATTCGAATCAGCAGATGAATACAAATTAAATGCCGTCACTTTGTCGCCTTCTTTTGAACTCATCAATTTATCTTGATAAACTAAAAGATTAAGATTAAGTCCACTTAAAGCTTTTGGGGAATAATTTAAGCCCGTTTCGAGATAAGCTCGTTCTTTTCTTTGTCTTAAAGTTTCACCGTCTTTAGTGTTCATGATGTAGCCAGCTACTTGATAAACGCTAAAAGTATCACTGAAAGCATAAAATGCCCCAGGAAGAAGTGATAAACGAGTTCCTACCGGAATGATATCCGAGTATTCGTAAATACGAGCTTCGGTATGTAAATTAACACCAACTTGAGGTGCTATCATTAATTCTGAATCTGCAGCTAAGTTATAATGATTTCGAATCGATTTACTTAAAACCATACTGTTAAATACAGCATTATCATTATTGTAGAAACGCGCTTTAACTGAAAATTTAGTTTGATCTGTTCCTAAAAATTTTTTAACAACGTGACTTGCCGATGGTTCTAAAAACATAGGTCTGAAATTATTTTCTTCGAGTTGATCTTTGGCGAAACTGTAAGCCTGGTTTGTTGCTGTTTCAAAAGCTTGCGTCAGTGTTAATTTTGTAGCGCCGAAAGAATAGCTGCCCCCCAAACTTGTAACACTTTCGATCGCTTTAGTGTTTGTTTGATCAATTGAGGTATCAGACGTGACAAAAGCATTCCAGTTTTTTGTAGGCGCTGTAGGTGTTGCTACGGACGTTGATGTTCCCGCTGCTGTTGTCGTATTTTCTGTTTGTGCAGTGGCCATTACAGAGGTTGCAATTATACATACTAGAGTCAAAATTTTCATCATATTCCCCTTAGGATTTGATTATACACATTTTTTTATTTTTGAGAATAGTCGCCAAACTTAAGAATTAAGGCAACTACTAATTTTAAAAAATATTTTCAATACAAATTGAAGTCTTCAACTATGTGTTTTTTTTCATTAAAATACGCTTCAATAGACCTATGAAAATAGGCAATAATGATAAGGCAACGATACCCATAACAAGAAGTGTAAAGTTTTCACGAATAACTGGGATTTGACCAAAGAAATAGCCGGCTAAACAGAAAATTGAAACCCATAAAATAGAGCCTAAAGCCGAGAGAGAAAAGAAGCTTCGGTAAGGCATCTTGGTTAAGCCACCAACAAATGGCGCGAGTGTTCGAACGATTGGAAGAAAACGTGCAATCATAACAGCTTTTCGTCCCCGTTCCGCGTAGAATTGTTCAGTTTGCTGAAGGTACTTGATATTGAATAATTGAGATAAAAAGTGTTTTTTTTCAAAAAGACGACGACCATATTTACGACCGACATAATAATTAGTACTGTCGCCGATAATCGAGGCACAAATCAGCAAAGGAATGTAGATTCTTATATCGAAGGATGGGGAAGCCGCTGACAAAGCTCCGACAGCAAATAACAAGGAATCTCCTGGTAAAATGGGCATAAAAACTAAACCGGTTTCTGCGAATATAACAAAGAAAATGAGGGCGTATAACCACGGACCCATTTGTGTTGCTAACGTATTTATAAAAACGTCTAACTTAAGAACCGCTTCAATATACTCCATCATCAAGCTAGCCTAATCTTGAGTTTCAAGACAGGCAACTGATATCCTTATTATTGCAATTTATTACGTTGCACTACTTCATCAAGACTTCTGTAGAATGAACCCGGAGCCACCGACGCGTTGATATTTTCGACGTTGAAAGATGTTTCATTTGTTAAATAGGATGTCGCAACAATCTGATGAACACTGTAGTTATTCTTAATCACTGTGACTAATAATATATATGTATTACATTCACTCCCTAAACAACGAGCTCGAATATCTAATTTTGCGCCTGTATCCGCATCATCATAAACTCCGTAAACATCTTGGCCGTTTGTATGCGTCGTTGTAATCGGAATAAATTTTCCCATAGGTGTTCTAATTTCTGAGTTAACGGTAAAAGTGCCTGATGTGGCTTCTCCAGGTAATTCGACGACTGTTAATGTATAAAGTAAATTTTGATTGTTAGCGGCTTGTGTAGAAGGAGTAGATACCGCCGGATTAACGGCAACGGCTTGTGTTTGTCTCACGGTTCTGACGCCGGTGGCTTTCTTTGCACAGGAAAAACTGAACGCTGTCAAAGTAACGACAATTGATAAAGCTAAGTGATTCAGTCTAAATGTTTTCATAAAAGTCTCCTGTTATCAATAGGAGTTCAAGTTTCAGACCATGTCTCATGTGAATACGAATATTGTCTTAGACTGATTCTCTTATTCATAAAAAAGAAAAACCCGTATCATTGCGATACGAGTTTTATAAAAACGTTATCATTTGAGACATTGAAAAGTGTCTACACTTTAGAGAGCTGTATAACTTTTACTTCTGCGCGCTGACTTCGATATCGATTTTA
>CALMPX010000071.1 GCA_937871355.1 uncultured Bdellovibrio sp. | reverse complement strand
TCAAGTACTTGCAGATGCAAAAGCAAAAAAAGCAGAAAGAGTCGCAATTGAAAATTTTGAATGCGATAGCTGTTTTGAGTTACGAACCTAATACTCAGCTCCTCGGGGCTTCTGGCTTGGTTTATATTTTGGGGGGATTTTGGCTCACACTATATCCTTTGATTCAAAGGCAGTACAGCGTGATAAATCGATCAATGCGAGCAGTAGGTATCGCCTTAGTTATTTTTGGACCCTCAACATTTGTTCCAACAACCAGTTATATCACGCATGCCATTGGATTCGCTATGGGAATAGGTTTAGGAATTTTTTATTTTATAAAAAATAAAGAAAAAATTAGATCATATGAGACTTATAAAATAAGTTACGTCGAAGATGTGTTAATTTGATTCAGCCTGATTTTGTTCAATATAATTATGTAAGAGCCAAAGTCGAATCTGTTTTAAATGATAGTCTGTTGTTCCCCAAAAAGTAAATTGATGAGTAAAGTTAACACCTGGATTTCCCGGCTCGGGTGCTGCTTTTTGAGTAAAACTACAGAACGCTGGTAGTTGAATCAATTGATTTTCATCATCTGTAATAAACACAAATTCACGGTAAGAATGTTTTGGCAATTCGCGATGATATGAAAAAACAAGATAAAGTTCGCAGATTTCTGAAATTTTAACTAAATTAGCCGCTTTCAGTTTTTCACTTGAAGTAATATTAATAACATCCGGACTATCAATGCATTGTAAGTCCGGTAAAAGTGTTTTTAGTTTTTTATAAAAGTAGGAACGATCTAAAGGGAGTCTAAAAATATCACGATATATAGGAAGTAATTCTTTGAATTGATCATCTGTCATAGCTGTTTCGCTGAAAAGCAGAGGAATAATACCGGGGTTAAACATCGCTAGTAAAGCCTGGTGTCCGAGCAAGGGATTGAGATTAATCACGCAATCATAGGGCTTTGAATACGGTTCATTTTGCTTATTAGCATCATAAGCTAATATATCGACTGTTACATTTTTAAAATGTTCTTCGATGTCAGTTTTTAAATTCGACGGAGATTCGATAGCATCAATAACAGCAATATTCAGCGCGCGCTGATTTTTGGAATCAGCAAACGACCAAATACTTTTTTTAATTTTTTGAGTTTTGTTTTCAAGCAGATACTTTCTCAATTTCATGAGCACTGGCGATTCGATTCCAACAAAGTGAAATTTACTGATAAATGTACCAGGCATGTCAGGCGCGGGCTCGCTTTGAATACACTGAGCCCAGACACTCTGCTTTTTTTCATGCGAAAACAGTCTGCTATAGTACTTAGAAAAAGTATTTAAAGGAATAGCCGTATCATTCTGAGTAACGAAGCCTAGATCGCAAATTGAAAGCATATCGACTTCTTTTAAAAGCCCCACATAGGCTGTCGATGCTTGAGGCTTCAGTTCAATAGGTTTGATTTCTTCTCTGCTATTTTCACTCGTTTTAAGTGCCATGTTGAGAGATTCTTTAAGAATCAAGGGGTCATAAGGCTTATATAATAAATTAAAAACCGCTAGATTTAAAATATTTTTACGATTTACCGTCGGGCCATCGTATGTCGTAAAACAAATAACAGCGTCAGCCGACACTTTAGATCGAAGCTTTGTCAGCTCAGCTTCCCATTCATTAAACTTGGCTAACTGATACTCAAGAACAATCAGATTAAAATTAAAAAAATCAGGCTCTTCGGACTTATTGGCTTCATTTTCAAAATTCTCAAGAGAGTCAAAGATTTCGATGGCGCACTCAGGATCAAGACTCAAAAGAATTTTTTTGATCTCATCGGTGCTTTTTGCTTCGTTGTCGATCAATAAAATGCGACTCATATATGTATAGGATTACTGAGTTTTAGACTCAAATCAATAGGTTATATTCTAAAGACGAGAGTATCTAGACAAGGTCTTGATTTACGGTCGAGTGAATTAAATTGAGACAGCTTAAAAATAAGATTATAATCTAATATATGACGCAGAAACAAGTAGGTTATTTTCAAGTTATACTATCCGGAGTTTTTTTTGGACTTCTTGGAACTTTTGGCAAAATCGCCTATCAAAAAAATATATTACCAGGAGAATTACTCGGACTAAGATTTCTGACTTCAGCTATTATATTTGGTCTATTGCTATCAATTTTCAAAAAAGAGTCTTTTAAAATGTCCTTAAATGAGTCTTTTATATCTTTAGCTTTAGGAATTTTTGGGTACGCAGTGTTTTCGAGTTGTTATTTTTTTGCTCTACAGGGCGTTTCGGCTTCTTTGACAGTTTTACTTCTTTATACTTATCCGATCGTAGTGACGATCGGGGCGCGAATTTTTTTTAAAGAGCATATCGGCTTCAAAGGAATTATCGCTTTGATTATTTCAACGGTAGGAATGATTGCACTCGCGTGGGGTGAATGGGATATCAGCGGATCTTCATTTATTTTTTATGGTCTAGCATCTTCATTTTTCTATGCCATTTATATTCTTATTTCCAGAAAAACACTTGATCGAGTTAATTTTTTAGGATCATCTTTTTATGTTCAACTCGGAGCAGGACTCGTGTTGTGCTCGATTCATTTTAAAAGTTTGGACCGACCAATTGAAATTTTAACTCAAAATAGTTGTTTAGTGATTGGCATGGCGATTATTTGTTCATTGTTTCCTTTAACTTTATTTTTAGCAGGACTTCAAAAACTATCAGCTCCCGAGACATCCATTCTCAGTACAACCGAAGCTCTGTTCGGAGTTTTAATAGCTTCGCTCTATTTAAAGGAAAGAATGTCTTTGCTTCAAATATTAGGTGGATTGTTAGTTATAATCGGCGCCGTGCTTATCGCTACGAAAGCGAAAAAGACGTCGTAAATGAGTTCGATTAACAGCTTTCCTACTTTTAAGTACCATCAACCAAAATCTTATTGTTTCAGTCATGATTCGGTATTTTTGGCTCGTCAAGTTTTTGAAAAACATTCTCATGAAATTTCACAGCCCGACTTCCGCATTTTAGATTTGTGTGCTGGATGCGGAGTCGTCGGAATGGATTTGCTTTTTCACCAATTAAAAGAAGCTTCATTTGATGGAGAAGTCGATTTTTTAGAAATTCAAGAAATTTACAAGAGTTATTTTGAAGTAAATCAACAGACTTTGCAAAATTACTTTCCTGATCAAAAATTAAAAACGAACTGGCTGCAAAAAAATTATACCGATTTAAACGATAATAAAAAATATGATCTGATTATATCTAATCCACCCTATTTTTTAAAAGAAAACGGAATGCTTTCTGACAATGAATTTAAAAATCGATGTCGATTTTTTCTGGATGCTAGTTGGATGGAGATGATTGTTTTTATGAAAAACTCATTAAAAGAAAACGGAAAAGCTTATTTTCTAGTTAGGGACGAATTGAAAAATATTATTCAAAAAGAAAATTACTTTAATACAGCATGGCCCAGAATTGACTTTCCTTTTCAAATCCGTGGTACTTGGGTGGCTTGCTTTAAAAACTAAGTCCCATAGTTAACGCTATCCCGGCTCGTCCGTGCCAATTCGCCTCACGGAAGAAATCTAAATGTGGTGTCAGAGAAAAATCTAATATATTTTTATAAATATTCTGACTCCAGGTTGTAAAAAAACTATATCCTTCAAGGTGGTAATGAGGACGATTGTTTGAAAAGAAATTAGTTCCGTAAGATATCGCCGTGTTATCAGTAATAACCTGTTGAAGTGAAAATCCATTCGTTACAGATTCTAAGTGTATTTGTGCAACGTAGTCTCCGCTATTAAATAAAGTTAATGAGTAATTTTGATTTATATTGAAGTTGAAATTAAGCGACCAAAAAACGCCAGTACCTTTGTCGGCGACAGCATAAAGTTCTAATTTAGGATTAATCGAAAAGGTTTTCATTTCAGCGATACTTTCAAAGGACAATGAATGCGAAACACTCAAAGGATCTTGCAACTGTATGCGGGGTTGGAAGGCTACTCTGACATTTCCTAGTTTACGGAATGCTCCGATAGTAGCCCCGTAGTTTTCTTGTCGACGCGTCTGTCGAAGATAAGCAGTTTGTGATCGTCGCTTTTCTTCCATTTCATCGTAAGAGGTAAACTTAACCTGCCAGTATTGCTCTAAATTGGGAAGACGTAGTATCACGCCGACCGTGAAATCATGAGTGACTTCTTGGCCTTCGCTAGAGCTCACCAGTTCTTCAAATCGTACTTTGGAAGTATTTTTTTTTTGAGTCAGTTTTTTTCCGGCTAAATAGAGGTCAATTCCCTCAGCCATACTATCGAACCATTCAGAAATTTCAATATTGCTTTTTATCATTCTTTGCGTCCAAGAATTTTTGGGCGAATCTGAATCTTCAGATTTTTCTACGTTGGCCGTTGACGTTAATGAAGAGTCATCGGCCAAAGTGACTTTTGAAAACAGCAGAATAAGTATTAAAAATCCCCTACGCAAAAACTCTCCAAAATAATGATTGAACTGTGTCTGGTGTTAATCTTAAGCTGGGATTATGATAAATCACAAATTTCTTTTGATGATTCTTGCATTTATTTTCAGTTATTCGGCCTATGGATATGAACCAGCCGATGGAAATATTACAGTTACCGCAGGACCATTCATTTATAGGACTATTTTCCCCGACACACCAGCCGGTGTGACGTCGGGATATCATGGGGACTTTGGCCTCATATTAAATGGTGATTTAAATACAAAAGGCAGCTTGGAAATCGCTCTGTTTCACATGAATAAAATTTACTCGCGAGAAGAAGAAGCCAAAACTCAAGTGGAGCAAACCCAAGTGATGCATATTTCAATGGGCTACCGCCGTTGGTTCAACCCTTACTTCTCTGGTGCTTTGGGTTTTTATTCAGGTTATCCCATGGATGACACAAAAGTCGTACATACTGATTTTGCTCCTGGAACTGAAATTACCACTTCAGCGCGTGACAAAACCGAATATGGATTTGATTTCTCGATTGTATCAGAAATCTGGAGTAACGACATTTTTTCTGTTGTCGCTGATGCCCGTTATGCTTGGTCGATAACCAGTCAGCCGCATGAAAATGCAAATCATTATGGTTTTATGTTGGGACTAAAATATTTATTTCAAGAAAAGCAGCCTTTAAAAAAAGAAATAATTAAAGATAGAAAACCCATTAAAAAAATTGATAAGGCCTCTTAAAGTTTGTGACCAGAGGCTACGGTGCTACCAATTGATGCGACCATAATACATAATACAGCGGCACATTGAGCGACTGTTAGATATTCATTTAAAAAGATTAGTCCCGCTAGCGATCCGATAGCAGGCTCAAGACTTAAAAATATTCCAAAGTGACTAGGTGACATTTTTTTTAAAGCTATCATTTCTAATGAGTAAGGAATGGCTGTCGATAATATTCCCACGGCCAGAGCTATCGGTATCAAGTTGATGTTAGAAAAAATTCGCAGGGCTTCGTAGGCACCGAACGGTGTGACAAAAAGAAATGCCGCCGTTACTCCCAACGATGTGGCAATGCCTGAGGGCATGATTGCTCCGGCTTTTTTGCCGAGAATAATATACAGTCCCCACATCGCGGCAGCGCCGGCGGCAAATAAAATTCCTACCGGGTTTAGAGTTTGTTGCAGGCTCGATAACGGAAGGATGAGGGCGATTCCTAAGGCGGCTAGAAAAGCCCAGAAAAGATCGATCATTTTTTTAGAAAGGATTAAAGAGACTGTCAGCGGACCAATAAACTCGATGGCTATAGCAATTCCCAATGGAATTCGGCTTATCGCCAGGTAAAACATGAAATTCATCAGACCTAAACACAGTCCATATAAAACCACAGTTCTAAACTGAAATGCATTCAACGTGTATTTCCAGGGTTTCCACATGAACAGAAGCAGAACCGCACCTAAGCCTAAGCGTAAAACAGTCGTACCTTCTGCTCCTAACAGAGGGAAAAGAATTTTAGCTAATGAAGCACCGGATGTGACCGAGATCATAGAAAGCATCACTAGAAATGAAGAGAAGTAAATACTGTTTTTAAATGATTTCATTACAAAACGAGAATTTTGAAAATCTTAGAAGTGTCGTCGTATTGCCAAAGTTCGCCACGTTCGATATCAAAATAAAGTCCTAAGATATTTAATCTTTTCGCGTCGACCGCTTCTTTGACAAAAGGGAATGTTAATAAATTTTTCAGAGAAACTTTAATCGACTCCATTTCGCCCGCTCGCCATAAAGTATCTTCGTCACCGTTCGGGTGTTGTTTCAAGACCGTCATACGAGCTTCAGCGGCAATATCCATCCACGGCCCAATGAAACTATTGGATTCCATCGGCTTGTTACTCATTAAAGCACGAATACCACCGCATTGCCGATGACCCAGGATAACAATATTTTCGACTTTTAAATTAACAACGGCGAATTCTAATGCAGAACTGGTACCGCGTACTCCCGAAATAGCATTTTCATAAGGCGGCACTAAGTTGGCTACGTTGCGAATAACAAAAAGATCTCCTGGAGCTGAACTGGTTAAGATCGCAGGATCGACACGTGAATCACTGCAGCCAATGAACAAAGTTTTTGGATTTTGTCCTGTAGTCGCCAGGCGAGAATACAATGAATTATCGAGGTCGTTCGTTTGGAAATACTTTTCCTTAAAACGTTTAAAGCCCACCATCAGACGTAAAATTGCTGTATTCAAATTAATCAGATCCTTTATGCTTAATTAAGATTTTCTAACAAATTCAGATTTCAGATTGATGGCGCCGATGCCATCAATCTTACAAGCAATGTTATGGCCGTCGTGACCATCAACTAAACGAATATTTTTAACTTTAGTTCCGACTTTAACTACGGAAGTGGCGCCTTTAATTTTAAGTTCTTTAATCACTGTCACAGAATCGCCATCAGCTAAAATATTTTTATTTGAATCATAAATGGCATTGTCTTGAATTTCTTCAGGAGCTGTTTCTGTGGCAGCAGATTGTTGAGCCCATTCATGAGAACAGGAAGGACAAATCCACAAGCTGCCGTCAGCATAAGTGTATTCAGATTGGCATTTGGGACATTTTGGTTCGAGACTCATGGGATCCTTAATAACTAATTAGTTGTGATGTAGCGTTTTAACGTTTTTTTATTTCCATCAAATGGAACACTTGTGCTTAGATTTAAAAGATCTAACACGAATGGGTATACGTCAACGTTTTGGAAAGCGGGAATAATTTTATTCACAGCAATGTTGTTTCCGGCGGCCATAAAAAAAGCATGCATTTGTTTATTTTCAAAAGCCCAACCATGTGTTCCTGCTTTGAGCGTCACTTTGAGACCTTGAACTGGATGATTCGTTAAAATGTAATACGGAATATCTGGAATAATCACGATATCACCAGTGCGTGACGGGTGGTCCATGTGGTACTGACGAGGAGTATGACCTTTGAGATAAACTTTGAAATTTTTCTCATTCGCCTTTAAAGCCGCATAGGCCATTTTTACTTTAGCGGGGTCTTCGTTGTACATCATCCCGGTTGCGCCACGATCACTGTATTGAAATGTCTTTAAATCATCCGCAGAAATATAATCATCAAGGAAAATAACTTTTTCGCTATCTAACTTTTCCATACCGTGATCTGAAACAACCACTAAATTAATAGGTAGATTTGATTTTTGTATATAATCCCAAAGCCGACCTAATTCTTTATCCACGTTCATTAAGGCTAATTTAGTTTTATCCGAGTAAGGTCCTGTGGCATGACCCGCATCATCGACTTCAGAAGTATAAAGAGTTATAAAATGAGGACGAATCGCTTCAGGCAA
>CALMPX010000070.1 GCA_937871355.1 uncultured Bdellovibrio sp. | reverse complement strand
ACCGTGAAGGTGAAAGTATCAGTTGGCATTTAAACGAAGTGTTAAAGCCTAAAGTTCCGACGAAGCGCATGGTTTTTCACGAGATCACTAAAGAAGCGATCATGAAGGCTCTCAGTGAAACACGTGAAATCGATCAAAATTTAGTTAAAGCCCAAGAAACTCGTCGTATTCTCGATCGATTAGTAGGTTATACTATTTCTCCGTTATTATGGAAAAAAGTAGCTTACGGATTATCGGCAGGCCGTGTGCAATCGGTGGCTGTTCGTTTGATCGTGGAACGAGAAAAGGAACGGATTAAATTTAAAAAATCAAGTTACTATGGTTTATCTGCTGAATTAGAAAAGTCAGGCGAGAAATTTGAATCAAAATTAATTAGTGTGGATGCTAAAAGAATTGCAACAGGAAAAGATTTTGACGGATTAACGGGAAATCTTATTTCCGGCAAAGACATGATCGTTTTAGATGAAAAATCAGCGACACAAATAATGACCCAAGTCAAAAGTGCAACTTGGAAAGTTTCTGATGTTGAAGAAAAACCAGTCAGTCGTCGTCCCTATGCTCCGTTTATCACTTCGACATTACAGCAAGAATCTAATCGTAAATTAGGTTTAAGCTCTCGTGAAACGATGCAGGTCGCGCAAAAATTATACGAGCAAGGTTTCATTACCTATATGAGAACGGATTCGACTTTTTTATCGACAGAAGCTATTAAAGCCGCGCGTGAAGCGATTCAAAGTAAATACGGAAAAGAGTATTTACCGGCTGCACCCAGAACGTACGAAGGTAAAAAAGTCAAAGGAGCTCAAGAAGCCCATGAAGCGATTCGTCCCGCAGGCGTAGTTTTCCAAGATCCAGAAGCCACAGGATTAGTCGGTCCTCAGTTTAAACTTTACGATTTGATTTGGAAGCGTACGATGG
This sequence comes from uncultured Bdellovibrio sp., assembly GCA_937871355.1. Taxonomy (GTDB): domain Bacteria; phylum Bdellovibrionota; class Bdellovibrionia; order Bdellovibrionales; family Bdellovibrionaceae; genus Pseudobdellovibrio. The sequence continues at coordinate 2,900 of CALMPX010000070.1, read as the reverse complement.
CATCCCAGATGAATGATGCTAAACAGAAACAAGTTTCAGCCAAAATCACTGTTATAGCCGATAAAAAAGAAATTATTTTCAATTCAACTGGAACCACAATTGAATTCCCTGGATTTTTGCGCGCTTACGTCGAAGGAAGCGATGATCCCGATGCCGATTTGGAATCTCGCGAAGTTCGATTACCACAATTAAAAGTAAATGATATAGTTAAGCCTGAGAAAATTGAACCAACAGCCCATGAAACAAAGCCGGCCGCTCGTTATACAGAGGCTTCTTTAGTTCAAACTATGGAAAAAGAGGGAATTGGTCGACCGTCGACTTACGCCAGCGTTATCGGAACGATTATCGATCGAGGCTATGTACGTAAACAGGGAAATGCTTTGGTTCCGACATTCACTGCGATGGTCGTTTCTAAATTGTTATCACAGCATTTAAGTCAATATGTGGATCTTGGTTTTACTTCTGCAATGGAAAATTCTTTGGATGATATTGCCGGCGGAGATTTGAACTGGGAAAAATATTTAAATAGTGTTTATCATGGCGATAAAGGACTTAAAGCTTTGGTCGAAACACAAAGTGATAAAATTATACCAGAAGAAGCACGCTCGATTAAATTAGGCGGACTCGATAAATATGAATTTCACGTCGGTCGTTATGGAGCGTATGTTAAAACGCAAAGAGACGGTGAAAATGTTAGCGCATCTATTCCTGATGCCGAAGCTCCAGCTGATGTAACCAGTGCGCAAATTGAATCTTTGATTGATCAGAAAATTAAAGGAGCTGATTCGTTGGGAATCGAACCGGTTTCTGGTAAAAAATTATATGTTCTGAATGGTCGCTATGGAGCCTATGTGCAACAAGGTGAAAACGATGATGAAGATATTAAACGTTCGTCTTTACCTCCAGGAATGGTCCCAGAGGATATTACTTATGAACAAGCTTTACAGATTATCGCTTTGCCTAAAGTCGTGGGGATTCATCCGGATTTAAATAAAGAAGTTAAAGTCGGTGTAGGTCGTTTCGGTCCGTATATTTTCTGTAATGCCGATTACCGCTCAATTCCAAAGACGGAAACGGTCTTCACCATGACTTTAGAAAAATGTTTAGAAATTTTAGCTCAACCTAAAAAAGGTCGGGGAAAGGCCAGCGCTTTAAAAGATTTTGGTGTCTTACCCGGTCAAGAGACTGAAATTATGGTCCAATTATTTAACGGACCCTATGGGCCTTATTTGAAAGCTGGAAAAACAAATGTAGGATTACCGGAAGGTGTGACGGTTGAAACGTTAACTCCTGAAAAAGCGATAGAACTGGTTCTAGAAAAAGTCGGAACGGCTCCAGAGAAGTCAGCTAAAAGAACGAAAACAAAATCTAAAGCTAAGGCCAAAAAGAAAGTAACTAAAAAGAAGTGAGTGAAGAAATAAATGAGTGATCAAGACGATAAAAAAGCCAAAAGCCAGCTCGAGTTAGGACAAACTCGCTTGAAAGAGCCTGACCGCAATTATTCTCGCGGTGGCCGAAGCTTTTATTTTTTCGACTTTGACGATAACATCGCTTTCTTAACCACGCCGCTTATTTTATTTCACAAAACAACTCAAGAAGAACTTCATTTGTCCAGTTCTGAGTGGGCCATTCATCATTCATCGATTGGTAAAAATGGCATTTATTCTGAATACGAAATAAATTTTGATGATATCAACGGTACGTTCCGTTGTTTCCGCGATATTACTTTGTCTGAAGAAGATCGCCAAGCCGGTAAAAAACAAACTTTTGTTGAAGATATTTTATTAGGTTTAAAAAATTTGGATTCCATTTGGAAAGGTCCCTCTTGGGACTGTTTTTACCATGCGGTTTTTAATCAAAGACCGATTTCAGTGATTACCGCTCGTGGGCATTCCGCAGAAACGATTCGTGCCGGTATCTATGAATTCGTTAAAGCAGGTTGGCTGCCGTCTGAACCCAATTATTTAAGTATTTTTGCAGTCAGTAATAAGCAAACTCGAATTGCTTTTGGCGACAACGACTTCAACCAATCAACAGCTGAATTAAAGCAGCACGCGATTCGCGCCTCAGTGGAAAAAGCCATCGAAGTCTATGGATATAGTCCGCATCACCGCTTTGGCATGAGTGACGACGATCCTAAAAATATACAACTTATCGTCGAAGAAATGACACGCCTTAAAGGCAGATATCCGGAGATGTCTTTCTTTATGATTGAGACTCATAATGGAAGTTTTACGAAACATGAGATCAGTCAACATGGATTAAAAACACCTTATGTTCACGACGGATCTATTCAACTTGATTTATTCAGTCAATTAACTCGACAAAAGACCTAAACTGCCGAGTCGCAAAAAACCAAAAACAGGTTGTAAAGCCAGACTGCACTTTTTTGAACTAAAATTAGCTCCTCATTAAAGATCTCCTCATTTATAGTAATGTGTAGTCATTACAAAAAAAGGAACTTTTCAAATGAAAATGCAGAATATGTTGGCGATACTGGTAGCTGTTAGTTGTTTTTCTCTTAAACCCGCACAAGCGCAAATGTTTGATTTTAATAAAGCATTAGATTGTAACTGGGTTGATCCTGTTCAGTCGGCATTTTTATCAAATCACTTAGTTTATAAAGAAAAAGACGCTGAATTGCAAAAGCGTGTGACGGAGCAATTTATTAAGCATCTAGATCCAGCTAAGATTTATTTCTTAGAATCAGATGTTGATGGAATAAAAGCGAAAATGAAAACTGTTTTCGAATTAGTTGCTAAGAAAGATTGTAAATTCGCGTCAGAGTCTCAAGAGCTTTTAGTTAAGCGAGTAGGCGAACGTACAGAATATATTAAAAAAACTTTAGGAAAAGAATTTAAATTCAATAAAGAAACTGAATTCGTATATGATCCAGATAA
>CALMPX010000069.1 GCA_937871355.1 uncultured Bdellovibrio sp. | reverse complement strand
TGGAATCAACTGTGCTGATAAGATCGTAGCGCAGTTTAAATGACTCATTGCTTTCCAAAAAGGTACGGCCTACAAATTACGGCGGTACTGACCGCCGACTTCGTATAAAGCCTGTGACATTTGATAGAGTGAGCAATGACGAGATGCTGACAACAAGGCTTCAAAAATATTTTGCCCCGCTAATGCCGCCATCTTTAGATTTATAATTTCTTTTTCCGCCGTTATTTTGTTGTCGTTGATGTAGGAATTCAAATTGTTCAATTGGTGATTTTTTTCATCAACTGATGCTCTCGCCATCTCAATTTTAGGCGGAATGTAGCTTTGAGTTAAAGTTTTCGGATCGATAAAGGTATTCACACCAATAATTGGTAACTCGCCAGAATGTTTCAAATGTTCGTAGTACATCGATTCTTCTTGAATTTTTGATCGTTGGTATTGGGTTTCCATAGCTCCGAGTACACCACCACGATCACTGATTTTTTTAAACTCAGCTAAGACAGCTTCTTCGACGATATCTGTTAATTCCTCAAGGAAGTAACTTCCTTGATTGATATTTTCATTCTTACTGATTCCAAATTCACGATTGATGATCATTTGGATAGCCATCGCCCGACGAACGGATTCTTCGGTGGGCGTTGTGATCGCTTCATCATAGGCATTGGTATGAAGTGAATTACAATTATCATTGAGTGCCAATAAGGCTTGTAATGTCGTGCGGATGTCGTTGAAATCGATTTCCTGAGCATGGAGTGAGCGACCCGAGGTCTGAATATGATATTTCAACTTTTGAGAGCGATCATTCGCCTTGTAGAGATCACGCATCGCCACCGCCCAAATACGACGAGCCACACGTCCTAAAACAGAATACTCAGCGTCTAAGCCATTGCTAAAAAAGAATGATAAATTCGGAGCAAAATCATCGATCTTTAAACCTCGCGACAAATAGTATTCAACAAAAGTAAATCCGTTGGAAAGTGTAAAGGCCAGCTGACTGATGGGATTAGCACCAGCTTCGGCAATATGATAACCCGATATACTCACAGAATAGAAATTCTTAATATCATTTTTAGTAAAATACTCTTGTGTATCACCCATCATTTTTAGAGCAAAGTTTGTGGAAAAAATACAGGTATTCTGACCTTGGTCTTCTTTAAGGATATCAGCTTGAACTGTTCCTCGAATTTGTTTGAGCGTCGATTTCTTAATCGTTTCATATTCGTGATCGGTGACTTTACGACCTTTTTTTTTCTCGAAAATTTCGATTTGCTCATCAATCGCCGTATTAAAATAAAAAGCTAGAATAATTGGAGCCGGTCCGTTGATTGTCATGCTCACTGATGTATTCGGCGAAATAAGATCGAAACCTTTGAAAAGTTTTTTCATATCATTGAGCGTACAAATGCTGACGCCACTTTCACCAATTTTTCCGTAAATATCTGGACGAAGATGAGGATCTTGTCCATACAACGTCACCGAATCGAAAGCGGTTGAAAGCCGATGGGCCATTTCACCTTTACATAAATAATGGAAACGTTGATTTGTTCTTTCCGGCGTTCCTTCTCCGGCAAACATGCGTTTAGGGTCTTCATCAGTTCGTTTTAAGGGGAATACGCCGGCGGTAAATGGAAACTCACCCGGTACGTTTTCTAATTTTAAATATTTAAAGCGATCACCCCAGTCCGTAGATGTGGGTAAGCTAATCTTGCGAATTTTCGTACCACTGAGTGACGTCGTCACCATCGGTTGACGAAATTCTTTTCCTCGAACTGAATAGACTAATTCATCTTGAGTGTAATGCTGAACAAACTTATTCCATTCGTTCAGCTCATTAAATTCTTTTGAGGTTAATCCCTCTGAATAGGTTTTCTCTAATTCCGCAAACCTATCGACTGAAAGTTGCAGATCATTTTTTAATTTATTTAAAGCACCCAAACGACTGGCATTTTCTGCTAGCCGAGTCAC
>CALMPX010000068.1 GCA_937871355.1 uncultured Bdellovibrio sp. | reverse complement strand
TGTTCTCCTGTTCTTGTTCATCGGTTTCTTTGATCTTCCTTTGATCGTTTGGGCTCTGGCCGGAGCCGCACTTCTTTTTGGTTTCGGAGCACCCATTTGGCTTATGGGCTTATTTGCCTTAGCTATGGTTGTGTTTTTGGTTTCTCCTATCAGAAGAAACTTGATCTCAAAAGGGATTATGTACATTTTTGAAAAAGCGAAATTTATTCCACAAATTTCAAAAACGGAACGTGGTGCTTTGGAAGCCGGCGTCGTTTGGATTGAAAAAGATTTATTTTCAGGTAAACCCAATTTCACAAAAATTCTTGAAGAGCCTTACGCTAAATTAACGGCCGAAGAGCAAGCCTTCCTCAACGGACCGGTTGAAGAGCTTTGTCAAAAAGCGGAACCTTTCAAAATTTTCAAAAATCGTGAAATGCCTCCTGAAATTTGGGATATGATCAAGAATAAAGGATTCTTAGGAATGATCATTCCAAAAGAATACGGCGGTCTTGGATTTACGGCTATGGCCCATTCTGAAGTCATTATGAAAATTGCTTCTCGTTCTTTACCAGCCTGTATTTCAGTGATGGTCCCGAATTCTTTAGGTCCGGCTGAGTTACTTATTCATTACGGAACAGAAGCTCAAAAAAATCATTGGTTGCCTCGTTTAGCTAAAGGATTGGAAATTCCGTGCTTCGGTTTAACTGAGCCTATGGCGGGTTCTGATGCGGGATCTTTAACAGCATCCGGTGTTGTGTTTAAAGACACTAACGGAAAATTATCGATTCGTTTAAACTGGAATAAGCGTTGGATCACTCTCGCTTCGGTCGCGACAGTGATTGGTTTAGCCTTCCGTCTTCGCGATCCTGAAAATCTTTTAGGTCAAGGTGAAGATCTTGGAATTACCTGTGCGCTCATTCCTTCAAATCTTCCTGGTGTTATTCACAGTCGTCGCCATGATCCATTGACGATTCCTTTCCATAACTGTCCGACTCAAGGTGAAGATGTTGTTGTTACAATTGAAGATGCTGTCGTTGGCGGTATCGGTGGTTGTGGACACGGATGGACCATGCTTATGGAATGTTTAGCCGCTGGTCGCGGTATCTCTTTACCGGCTCAAGCGACAGGTGGAGCTAAGTTAGCCTTCAGATCTGTTTCAGCTCATGCCTTAGTACGTAAACAATTCGGCGTCAGTATCGGTGCTTTTGAAGGTGTCGAAGAACCTTTAGCTCGTATCGGGGCCAACACTTATGGCTTAGAAGCCATGAGACGTTTCACTTTAGGAGCTTTAGATAAAGGTTTAAAACCACCGGTGGTTACAGCGATTATGAAATATCAAGCGACAGAAATCGGACGTCGCGTGATTAATGATGCGATGGATATTATGGGTGGTGGCGGAATTTCTTTAGGACAAAGAAATTTATTAGGTGAAATGTATATCGGAGCTCCGATTGCCATCACTGTAGAAGGCGCTAATATTATGACGCGTACTTTGATCATTTTCGGTCAAGGAGCTTTACGTTGTCATCCTTACGCTTTCGATGAAGTTCGCACGTTAGAAGCTAAAGATGCTGTTGGTTTCGATAAAGCCTTCTGGGGTCACATCGGACACGTTGTCAGCAACTTGTGTCGCTCGATTTTACTTTCAGTGACTCGTGGATATATTGCTTGTGCGCCATCAGGAGCTCATCCTAAAACAAAAATTCACTACCGTCGTCTTCAGTGGGCTTCAGCAACATTTGCCATTTTAGCGGATGTGGCCATGGGTTCTTTAGGTGGACAATTGAAGATGAAAGAAAAAATCACAGGTCGTTTTGCTGATATTTTTTCAAACATGTATATGTCAACTGCGGTTTTAAAACGTTTCGTCGAAGAAGGGCAAAAAGAAGAAGATCTTCCTTTTGTTCAATTCTTTATGAAAAATTCAATGGCGGAAATTCAAAAATCTTTTGATGGATTATTTGATAACTTGAAAATTCC
>CALMPX010000067.1 GCA_937871355.1 uncultured Bdellovibrio sp. | reverse complement strand
CCAAAACAAAAAGGCCTCGCACACGTTTTTTTCTTCGGCGCTTGGGATTACAATGCGGCTAAATCTTCAGAAGACGTTTTAAAAATCAGAAACCGCTTACCAGTAACTGCCTATGAATTATTTATTTCTAAAAATCTTTTATTAGGCCCAACTTTTATGGTGCTCTTTAATCTGATCGTGTTTGGGACTCAGTGGGGAACTATTCTGTCGGTCATTAATTTTCTGATCTCTCCGGTGTTTGCTGTGGGCGGAGTTAACGCGATTGCTCATTGGATTGGTTACAAAAATCACAAAACCACAGACAACTCTCGTAACATTGGATTTTTATTTCCATTGAATTTCTTGATCTGCGGCGAGCTCGATCACAACAATCACCATGCGCATCAAAAATCATGCTCTTTCCGTCACAAATGGTATGAATTTGATATCGGCTTTTTCTATATCAAAATGCTCAGTTATTTCAAATTAGCTGAAATTCGTACAGTTTATAATCCAACTAAATTCAAAAAAGAATTAGCGATTAAAGCTTTATCACTCATCGAATCTCATCATAACTTCCAAGAACGCTTGGCGCAGTTAGCCGATGAACTGAATCACAATGTTCATGATCTTAAAGTTCAAATCGCGGCTTACCTTGAAGGTAAAAAGCATGAACTACAAAAGCCGGCTAAGCAATTTGCCAAAGAGATCAAAGCCTACTTAAGACAACAAGCTATGATACAAGCTTAGTCCCTGATGATTAAACTGGATCCGTTCAAAGCTTCTCGCTTTATCTCTCATTCGCACCTTCAAACTATTTTCGGTGAGATCTTCGGATCATCACCGAAAATCACCCACCGTTTAAAAAGTATAAATATTAAATTACAAGATGACGACCATCTGGTCTGCGAACATCTTGAAGGCTCCAGCCGCGTTGTCACGCTGCTTTGTCATGGATTGACTGGCGACAGCCGCGCCTCGTACCTCATGCGGACAGCGGGGCATTTAAACGCTTTAGGACATCATGTGATCTTGATGAATCACCGAAATTGCGGGCTTGGTTTTGGTCAAGCCAGCAAACCCTATAACTCTGGCAGTGGCGGAGATATCGGCGAAGTGATTCAACATCTTCGAAAGATTTTTCCAAAGCACAAAATTATTCTTTACGCCTACTCTCTCAGTGCCAACGCCAGTTTACGTTTATTATCTGAGCCTGAAATATTCTTTAGCGATAAAGATACAGGGTACCTCCCTGATGCCGCACTGGTCGCCAATCCGCCGATCAATCTCAGCCGCGCCTCCGATCTATTAGGTTCAGGACTTAATCGCGTTTATGAAAAATATTTCATTCGTGGACTCAACAATCTTTTAAAGAAACAGATCCATGCCAAATTAGTTAATCCTGATCGATTGGATCTTAAAAAATTTCATATGAATATGCGCATTAAAGATTTTGATAATCACTTCACGGCGGTTTATTGCGGCTACAAAGATGCTGATGATTATTATGCAAAGTGTTCCACTCATAAAAAAATTCAAAATATCAAAGTTCCGACTTTAATATTAACCAGCAATGATGATTCTTTCGTGGATGTTCAAGATTTTAAGAATTTATCTGGTTCTGACCATGTGCAAATTTTAATTACCGACGGTGGTGGTCACTTAGGTTATATCTCAGGTCAGCCTAATTCGCTGGGAACTTACCGCTGGCTTGATTACGCCGCCGTCGAATTTACAAAACAGATACTATCTCGGTAACTTTTTATTTAAGCATACATCGAACAATGGTCTTTCTAATCCTGATTTTTCGTTAAAATTAGGACTAGAAATAATTTTTAACTAAGGTATCTTTTTTATTTTTCAAGTTTGTCATACTGATTTAAAATATTCAGTGCTCAAATAAGATGAATACGACTCCAAATTAAAAAAACGCTCAATTTTTAATTTGAGCGTTTTTATTTAAACAAAAAAGGACCTGGCACTTTTAGAAGTGGATATTCATTCCGGGATCACCTTGAAGATGATACCACTCTAAATTATCCATCACTTCGGTTGGATTTGACCAGTTACCGGCTAAGTATAATTGACCCGCTAAGATCGCTTGACCTAAATGAGAAAAGTTTTTAGCTGAATGTTCGATGGCAATTCCGGTTGCCATGATCGCCGGAGGATGCCAAGAAATATTCACGCTCCCTCCAAGATAAGCCGCAGCACCAAAAGCATCGTTCGGTGTTAAACCTAATACGTTTATAAATGATGTTCCTAAATAATTTGATTCCAAACGACCATTCATACAAGCCACATCTATGACGATGGGTTTAACGGTATCTTTATTTTTAATTCCACTGAATGAAGACATACTATATTCTTTGTTCATACTCGGCCAGCTGGTGCCCGAACCGTGACCTAAGTAAGTGAGCCAAACGGCTCCGGCACTTAATGTTTTGTTTAATTCGGTTGGATTTGATTTCTTATCATTTTGATAAAAATGGACTGATTTAAAATTCATTTTTTGCTGAAATTGTGCTTCGATGTTTTTGACATACTCATCATCAGAAGGACTATTTCCTTCATTACTAGCTATGCCAATAATTGTATTCAAACCGTTGGCGTCGATAAAAGAATGCTTTTCAAATTCAATCGCCTTAGCTAATTTTATTTTAACATCGTTGGCATTGTTGGCCACGATTCGAGATGAATAGATATCTGGAATTAAATCGGTTGCACCATCCATTAAAAAGTATTTTAAATCTGAAGGTGTTTTAGCATCCCCAGATGTTTTTACTTGAAACATCGGAACCGTTTTGGAATCGCCGATGATCATCACAAAGTCGGCCTGTTTTCGGCTGTAGTAATCTTGAATAATTTGAGCGACTGCTTGAGTTGTTGTATTCGGTGAAGATAATTTTTCAACTACCACATTGTAACCTAGCGATTGTTTCCACACCCTAAAATCATCCAAGCCTGAAGCGAGCGCATCAGGAACAATGATCAAGTAGTTTTTCAAATCTTCATTTTGAAGCGAAAATTCTGTTGTATTATGAGTTACAGTCACACCTGTGTCTAAGACGACTTCATTTGTCGCCGCATCAAAGTGAGCTAACGGCACATTCAACTGAGTGATCGAATGACCTTTGTAGGCACCTAAATAAGTCATGGTGTATTGATCAGCACGTTGACCTGAACGAGACGGCGCATAGGATGCGGCATCAAAGGCAAAACTTATTTTTTTATCAGTCACGCAACGACACGGTTGTTCTTGCGTGGGAAATGGAATGGTATTTTTTAAAACTTGACGACGTTGAACATCAACCGTGACCGTAATATCTTCTGGTTTCCCAACCAGGATCCACGTTTTCACCGGAAGACTGGCGCGTCCCACCACTTGGGTGTTTTGAAAACCTTGAACATTGATTTTCGAAAAAGCGTTTCTCGAAAAACTTCCAAAGCCAGGTGCACTTTGAACCGTTAAAGATTTTTGATTGATACGAATGGTTTCTGTTTTGGCCATCGATACATTGTGCAAAGACAAAACCACAGAAAAAAGAACAGCCGCTTTAAATGATTTCACAAAACCCCTCCTATGAAATAAGCATGTTTATTTATAGTAAAGATTATGTTGCCGAACAAACGACTAGCGCTATGTTTGCCGGAAACTAGACCTTGAGCCTGCATTTTGCTCGATGCGAGATTGAAAATATTAAGAATT
>CALMPX010000066.1 GCA_937871355.1 uncultured Bdellovibrio sp. | reverse complement strand
TATTTTATTTTAAGTACATCAGAACAGAATTTTTTAATATCTTTCATAGAGTGTGTTGTATTAGCTGTAGCCATTATGGTTTCAGTTTATCACGCCGAAGAAATCGCCCATGACATCGGGGAAGGGCTCGGGGCTCTTGTGCTCGCTTTATCGGTTACAGTTATCGAAGTGGGCTTAATTCTCACATTAATGTCCACAGGAAAAGGTGAAACAAGCACCATCGCTCGAGATACGGTTTTCTCCGCTGTTATGATTGTCTGTAATGGTATCGTTGGGATTTGTATTTTACTCGGAGGATTAAAATACAAAGAAGTGGGTTTTCAATTCCGTGGGGCCAATTCATTACTTATGGTTCTTATTTCTTTGTCTGTATTTTGTTTTGTACTTCCGAATTATACAACCTCTGTTCATGGTCCTTATTACAGTACCAGCCAATTGATTTTTGTTTCGGTTATTTCAGTTCTACTTTATTTAGCTTTGGTCTTAACTCAGACCAAAACGCATAAATATTATTTCGAATCTGAACAGGAAATTCCCATTAACCATGAGGGGCATTCTCAACACGGTCTCTTGTCACGAAAAGTTCTTGTCCATTTTGCCGCGCTGGTTATTGGTTTAGTCAGCGTGATTGTTTTTTCAAAGTTGATCGCACCACTGATTGAAAGTGGAGTCGAAAAAGCGGGAGCGCCTAAAGCGATTGTCGGTTTGTTGATCGCAACGATCGTCTTATTGCCGGAAGCAATTACAGCAATTTTAGCCGCCAGACAAAATCGCATTCAAACCAGTTTGAATTTAGCTTTCGGATCAGGAGCTGCCAGTATAGCGCTCACCATTCCGGTGGTCAGTGCCTATTCGATATGGAATAGCCAAACTTTAGCTTTAGGTTTAGATCCTAAAGGAATGGTTTTCCTTATTCTTACATTTATTACTGGCGCACTCACTTTAGGGAATGGCCGAGCTACGGCCTTACAGGGCTTCGTTCATTTGGTCATTATGATTGCGTATTTTGCGGTAACCCTGGTCCCTTAATAATCGTAGGGCATTAATTTTTTGAAGTACTCAGGAACAGGGGCTTCGAATCGAACGCGCTCTTTTTTAAAGGGATGTGTGATTTCAATTGAAAAAGAATGAAGCATGAGATCTTTCGATCGATTTTTGACTTTATCATTGGTGTATTTTGTATCACCAACGATGGGACAGCCCGCTTCGGACATGTGAACGCGAATTTGATTTTTTTTACCTGTTAACAAATTAATTTTTACTAAACTGTAGTGTTCTGTTTCTT
>CALMPX010000065.1 GCA_937871355.1 uncultured Bdellovibrio sp. | reverse complement strand
ATTTAACTAGAGATTGTTCATTAACTGGTGCTGTCATGTTGTTGATTTTCCTATTTTTTTATAATTTCAAATTTAATCGAGTTAGGACGAATATTTAATATTCTTAGACCCGCTGGTAATTCAAATCGACTGGCCATAACATCCATATCGTAAACTCCAGGATCTTTGAATATTAATCGAGTTAGGACGAATATTTAATATTCTTAGACCCGCTGGTAAGTCACATCGACATTGATCACTTGAATCTTGTCTTTGTATTTTTTCATTAATGGCTGCTGCCCTGAGATCTTAATTTTAACACGGTCATTGGACTGACTTAAAATCGAATAGCCTGGAGCTGAAATAAAATTAATTTCAACTTCTTGGGTCGCCACAAAATCACGACGACCTAGAATTGAAATCCACAAAACGAAGGCAATAAACAAAGAAACCATTTTATACGATAAGTTGTCAAAGATAGCTAAGCGTTGTTTTTTATGTTTCTGTCCCTGACCATGATTCATAGGGCTCATTTGTGCACCCCTTCTTGGATTGAACCTTTACCGGCGCCTTTATATTTTAATTCAAAAGCATCGTATAAAGCTAAACGAATATCATTCAATTCTACATTTGGTCTTAAATGCCCCCCGGTCACAATACTGACTGTTTTAGTTTCTTCCGAAATAACAAATACTAAAGCATCTGTTTCTTCGGTCAGTCCTAAAGCAGCACGATGACGAGTTCCTAAATTTTTATCCAAGGCGGGATTTTTACTTAATGGCAAAAAACATCCCGCAGAAAAAATTTTACCATTACGAACTAGCATAGCTCCATCGTGCATCGGGGCTTGAGGGTGGAAAATCGACTGAATCACTTCAGCCGAAATATGAGAATTTATTTCTGTACCCGTTTCAATATAATAATCTAATAAAATTTCTCGTTCTATCACGATTAAAGCGCCGTAACCTTTTTCACTGGTCGCCGTAATTCCTTTGATAATGTCTTCGACCATATGAGTTTCCATCGTTTCAGATACATCAGAAAAAATAGGATGGCTTCCGATATGCGCTAAAGCGCGACGAATTTCACCTTGGAATAAAACCACAACGATAACAAATAAATTAGAGAAGAACTTTTCCAATAACCAATTCAAAGTATAAAGTTCAAACCAGATACTTAAGATATAGGTAATGGCGATGATGCCCAAACCTGATAACATTTGAACCGTACCCGTACGACGTATAAGTACCAAAACCCGGTAAACAATGGCCCAAACTAGACAAATATCAAAGAAATCCTGCCATCTTAAATTAGACAGAATAAAAAGTAAGTTTTCCCAAAAATTTAAAAATAAATTCATTAAACAGTTATGCGATCACAGCTACGTAGCCGTGACCGGCTTTCTGATTGGCGCATCTTTTTCTTCAGCAAGAACTGTAACTTCGTTTTGAGGTAAACTTGTTCCACCGTCTTTTTTATTGGCGCGAATTTTATGAATCTCAGAAACCGCAGCTCCTTTAAATAACATTTCGACTTCGGTGCTATCGATGGTTTCAAACTCAAGCAGGGCTTCTGTTAATCGCTCTAGCGCATCTTTATGCTGAACCAAAATATCCATGGCGCGTTTGTAGCCGGTATTAATAATACCTGAAATTTCGGCGTCAATTTCCTGAGCTTTGGCTTCAGAATAATCTTTAGCTTTCGGTCCACTACTCATTCCCATAAAAACCGGGCCATCGTTTTTTTCATAGGCCAATGGTCCCAATGGACTCATTCCCCACTCGCAAACCATTTTGCGAGCCATAGCTGTAGCGCGCTCGATATCATTCGAAGCTCCGGTTGTGAAATCATTAAAAATCAACTCTTCAGCGGCACGTCCACCAAAGGCAAATGCAATCCAGTTTTCAGCCTGCATTTTGGAAAAACTCAGAGAGTCTTTTTCCGGTAACGTTTGAGTTAACCCCAAGGCCATACCACGCGGAATAATAGTTACTTTGTGAATAGGATCTAAACCGGGTAACACTTTACCAACCAATGTATGTCCCGCTTCGTGATAAGCGGTATTTTTTTTATCTTCATCGCTGATCACCATCGATTTACGTTCAGCGCCCATAATAACTTTATCTTTGGCCTTTTCAAAATCTTCCATCTCAAGATATTTTTTGTCAGCACGCGCAGCCACTAAAGCCGCTTCGTTCACTAAATTTTCTAAATCAGCGCCAGAAAAACCAGGAGTTCCTCTGGCGACTTTAGTTATATCGACATCTGGTCCCAATGGCGTTTTTTTCACATGAACAGCTAAAATTTGTTCGCGTCCGCCCAAGTCTGGTTTACCCACGATAACACGACGATCAAAACGACCCGGACGAAGCAAGGCCGGATCAAGCACGTCAGGTCTATTGGTCGCAGCAATAAGAATGACCCCTTCAGAAGATTCGAAACCATCCATCTCGACTAATAATTGATTTAAAGTTTGCTCTCGTTCGTCATGCCCGCCACCCATGCCGGCACCACGATGACGTCCGACGGCATCGATTTCATCGATAAAGATAATACATGGAGCACTTTTTTTACCTTGTTCAAATAAATCTCGAACACGACTGGCCCCTACACCCACAAACATCTCGACAAAATCAGAACCTGAAATTGTAAAGAACGGAACTCCGGCTTCCCCGGCCACGGCACGGGCTAATAATGTTTTTCCTGTTCCCGGAGGACCAACGAGTAAAACGCCTTTAGGAATACGACCGCCGAGTTTAGTGAATTTTTTGGGATCTTTTAAAAAATGGACAATTTCCTGGAGATCATATTTGGCTTCGTCGATACCAGCCACATCTTTAAATGTAATACGTTGTTTGTTTTCGACTAAACGGGCTCGCGATTTTCCAAAGGACATAGCCTTATTTCCGCCAGCTTGTAGATTTCTCATAATGAAAATAAAGGCACCTACTAACAAAAGAAGTGGTAACCAGTTAGCCAAGAAAGACATCAAGCCACCTGATTCAACCGATTGAAAACTTTTTGCAGAATAACCATGTTTTTCCAGATCAGCTTTAACGCCATCAACTGATGGACCTTCGACGACAAACTGAGTCCCGGTATATTTTG
>CALMPX010000064.1 GCA_937871355.1 uncultured Bdellovibrio sp. | reverse complement strand
CTGATAAGTCTTACCAACTTCCAAAAAAACAGGAAGCTTGGCGACTTTACCTTTTGTCACGAGAGCTTTACCTTTGAAGTTTTGAAGTGTTATTTCTTCAAATGTTCCATTCGGCAAAATCACTCTTTCAGGAGTAAGTTCAGAAATAATTTCTTTTTTTTCTTTAATTAAAAATTGTTCGATTTCATCAACGCTTGCTAAGTTTTTTGCGACGCCACGGAATCCTTGACGCTTGTCTAATTCCTTTAAACCTTTAACCATAGCTTCATTAGCGGTAATCTGGCTATCGAGGTCTAAAGACGCAACGACTTTCACCCCTTGATTAAGAATAATATCTTCTCCGAGTTGCTCAACCAACAACTGACGAATTGTTTCCATATAAAACGGAGCCTTTTCTTCGTATTGCTCTTTGAGATAAACTTTAATTGGAGTCGATTTATATTCATTCGCCTCATTTTCTGAAATAAATTTATTTTCCGACATACGATGAAGAACGTAAGACTGACGTTCTTTCGCACGCAATGGATTTTTGACCGGAGAATATTCAGAAGGCGCCTTAGGAAGGCCCGCCAACATCGCAGCTTCCGCCACGTTTAACTTTTTGGCCGGTTTTCTAAAATAAGTTTGAGCAGCCATTTCAATACCGTAAGCGCTCTGTCCAAAATAAATTTGATTTAAATAAAGATATAAAATGTCTTCTTTAGTTAAATTCTTTTCCATTTGAAGCGCCAAAAGAATATCTCGAATTTTACGTCCAAAAGTTTTTTCATTCGTTAAAAGCAATGTTTTTGCAACCTGCTGTGTGATGGTTGATCCTCCTTGAACATTTCGACCGGCGCGCATGTTGGCAATGGCTGCACGGAATAATGCTTGAGGATTAATTCCCTTATGTTGAAAAAATTGATCATCTTCAGCTGAAATAAACGCTTTGATGACGTGGTCTGGAATTTCTTTATAAGGAATGAGGACGCGACGCTCACGAAAAAATTCGCCTACTTTTTTCCCACTGCGATCATAAACTTGTGAAACCAATAAAGGTTTATAATCTTCAATCTTCATGATTTCTGGTAACGAACTTTGTATTTTTTTATAAACTAAATACGCGCCGGCAATTGATAGAACACACAATAATAAAAACCCAATTAATATTTTCTTTAACATTCAAAAATGATATCAGAACAGGCTATCCGAGTGTAGTAAGCTTTAAGGCTTTTACTCCTGGTCCAGAGAGAATACGCGCCGCATCGAAATAGCGCGCCCGAAAGCACTGAATTACTTCTTGTTTTTATCCTGATTATGCATAAATCGCATTTGCAGCAATTCGACGGCGAGAGCAAATCCCATCGGTAAATAGATATAAGCTTTCGGAACATGGCCGCCCATACCTTCGATTCCCAATGTCACACCGATCGTGATTAAAAATGATAAAGCTAAAATTTTCAAAGTAACGTGCTTTTGAACAAAAGCGGCAATGGCTCCTGAGAAAATCAAAACCAAAATAAAAGAAACTATAACCGAAGCATAAATAACCATAAGATTGTTCGTTAAACCAACGGCCGTGATCACAGAGTCGATCGAAAATACGATATCAAGCATGATAATTTGAGTAATCGCCGCACCAAATCCCATAACAGCTGTTTTTAGAGAGTGTCCTTCTTCTTTGACTTCAACCACATGATGAATTTCTTTAACGGCTTTATAAAGAAGGAAAGCTCCTCCGGCGATTAAGATCAAATCTTTATAGCTGAAATTTCCTAAAACCGGCTCACTGAGTTGAACCAAGTAACTAGCGCCCATTAAAAGCACTAAACGAGCGGCTAAGGCCAAACCAAGACCGATGATTCTGACTTTATTTTTTGATTCAGTTGCCACGCGATCCGTAACAATCGAAATCAATAAAATATTATCAATTCCCAATACAAGTTCCAAGCCCACCAATAACGCAAATGTCGCTAATAAATTATAGTCCATAGCTCAAACTATATTTTCTCATGATCACCGTCAATGATCGAATTATCCTTAATTAAAACTTCAAGCCTTCCCAAATTTCTTTTTTAAAGCCAACGACTCCGGCGTCGTTGGTTAAAAGAAATGGACGTTTTATTAACTTTCCATTTTTAGACAGAAGTTCAAGGGCTTCGTTTTCCGTCATGCCTGATTTAATTTTATCTGATATATTTAATTCGCGATACTGCACGCCAGAAGTATTAAATAAGTTTTTAAATGTGCCGCCGGCAGATTTAATATAACTCAACATTTTTTTAAGTTCAGCCAAAGTCGGAGGTTGATCGACAATCGCTATCTTTAGATAGGATATTTTTCTCTGGTCTAAGTATTGAAGGGCTTTTCTACAAGTATCACAATTTTTAAATTCATATATTTTTATCGACATCATTTTAAAGTGCACCAACAGCAATGGATTGTCGAATGTTTTGACAGTCGTGTACTGCCTACAAAGGTGGATCTAAAATCTATTTTTTCAATCCTAATTGATTTATAATTGAAAAATTAAAACAAAAAGGAAACTTATGAAAAGCATTTTTTTAACAGTCTTGTTTTTGATGGGAACTCACGCTCATGCGATCTGCTCGGATCAGACTCAACAGGAAATTGATCATCTGAGAAAAAAACAAGAAGTGAATTTATCTTATGCCGTGGCTTTGTTAACAGCCCATGACAACGGTTTATTAGAACGCTATTACAATGATCCTTTGCTGCGGGACCAATCTCAAAAAACAATGAATTCCATGATGAAAGAAAATTTAAAATTGCAAATGCAGCTCGAAAAAAAAGTAAAACATCTTAAAAGTTTAGTGGAAAACCAAGACTGTAAGTAATTTTGTATTTTGAGTGATTTTAGAAAAAACTTTGTGACTCCGAGCGGTTCAAGGAGTCACTCCAAATAAATGGCGGAGTCTCCGCTTTTTAAGAAATTCTAAATGATTGCCTTGTGTTAGTGAGTTGTGTGCCTAAAGCGTGTCAAATTCAGATAACGTTATGTCACGTCATCAAGGGGTTCGACACACTTTAAGCAAAGTTGTTGTTTATTTTTCAGTCGTCTAAAGTCTTCTTATCAAGAGCCTAATTCTTTAAGTTGGTACACATTACTAAAGCTGATCGGCATAATCTTTATCGCTTCCGTGGCTCCCATGACATCGATACCGGCTAAACGCACGTATCGTTGCATAGTCTTAAGCTCTTTCCATCCGCCGATCTTCATCACCTTGGCAGGCTCTACGCCAGATCGTAACATCTGAGTCGCAAAACAAGCCCGTAAAGTATGAAACTTAATGCTCGGAAGTCCGTTGATAAAGCAAAAAGCCCGTAGGATTCTAGCTTGATCACCTTTTTCCCAACCCGTGAACTTTTCAAAAACATAATCGGAGTCAGCATTTATTAAAAACTGCTCTTTTAATATTTTCTCTAAGTCTTCAGAGATCGGAATCTGTCGCCAGTAACCAGCCTTAGTTGATTTGTAAGTCTTAAGCCGTGAGTTATGTGACTTATTCACATTGATCAGCTTATTTTCAAAATCAACATCATCTTTATGAAGAGCTAGTATTTCACCTGACCTCATTCCGGTTAAAAGTGCTGTTGACCAGACTCTTTTCCATTGATGATTCTGATCGTAAGCCATTTCAATTAGCCTTTGGATTTCAGTTAAGGATAGTATTTCAGGTTTCTTTTCAACTTCACGACCCATCGAAATATCATATGTCGGTGATCTGTGAATTGATTTTAAAATTCCTGATTGTATCCCAAAGTTGAAGATACCGTTTAGAATCTGCTTAAACTTTTTTCTGTGACCAAAGCAAATATTAGCTTTCTTCATCGACTCGAACACTTCATAAAGTACCAAAGAATTGATTTCAGCCGCGGGTTTGTTCAAATAGCCTTTAAGCCATTTTATAACACCAGCTTTATAATCGTTCTGAGTCATCAGTGATCTTTCGCCGGATTGAACCTTGGTCTTCAATGAATGCGAATGCCACTCATTCAAAAGATCCCCAAACAAAATCCCGCGAGATTCGATCTGGGTCAGTTCCCGGTCGCAGTCTTTTTTAAGTCTGATTTGTTCCTTTTCAGCCATTGCTAAATTTTCAATTTCGCCGACCTGCTTCGTTATCCGAAGATTAGGGTTCATTGAAGACCTAGCAAAGACTCTGACTTGATAATAAGTTGTTCCATTTTTCAAATACTGTTTAATCTTTGAGCCATAG
>CALMPX010000063.1 GCA_937871355.1 uncultured Bdellovibrio sp. | reverse complement strand
TTACGACTGGCAATCTCGGGTACGACGCCACGGTAGGGCGTATGTTGCAGATCCTGGCTCGCTGTGACCTGATCAAAGACAAAGCCGTGATGATCAACGATAGCTACCGAGGTATCATCACAACTTGTTTCGACTGAAATTATTTTGTTTATCACTTTTTCTTAGATTTTGGTTTATCTTTAGCTTTAGAAAGACTGGCTATGCGTATCTTAGCTTTTTTTCCGACTTGCGTCTGTGGATATTGCACCGACACTTCTTCATAGAATGCCAGGGCTTCATCTTTTAATCCGAGCTCTTGAAATGAAACACCTGTTTTGTATTTAGCATCTGGCACTAACTTTGATTTTGGATACTCTTCGGCAAATTTTTGATAACTCAGAATAGCTTTCTTCCAATCTTTTTTTGAAAAAAGTTCTTCGGCAACATCATAAGATGTTTTTTTAGTATTAGCCAATTCCGCCGGAGGAAGTGTCGCCTTCAAATTATCGTCTGAGGATTTATGTTTCGTTTCAGGAGCCGTAGCAGATCCCTCTAATTTTTGAATTTGCAATTCCATTTTAGACAAAGCGTCCTGCAAAGCGGCGATTTTAGCCGATTCAGCCGAGGGTTCGGCTAATTTAGCATTTTCTTTTTGCAACTGAATGACGTTATTTTCTAAAACTTCGATACGACCATTTAAGGCGCGAATTGTTTCTTCTGGATCCGTCGCAGCTACTTGGGTGTTTTTAGCAGATTCAGCTTTTTGAACTTCTTGTTGTTTGCGGCGCGAGATAAAAGATTGTTCTGAAGGATTCACTTCAGATCTTGTTTTCAAGGCACAACCTGTAGCTAGTAAAGTACATACTAAGAATAGAACTTTGAAAGTATTTATTTTTTTCATCATAAAATGTCTCCATTTTTTTGTCTCAGTAAACGTGTTGAGTTTTCCGCTTTCTCAGCCGAGAGACGTGCTTTTATAAAAAGATCTCGGGCTTCGAGATATTCTCTTTCATTATATAAAATTTTAGCCTGTCTAAAAAATTCTTCTGCTTGATGCCAGTATCCCGGAGAGTATTTCACAGATTGGGCCGATCGGGCATAATCAATAGCTAATTTAGCATAGATGAATTCATCGTTTGGAGCCGGCGCTGTCACACAGCTAGTCAGTGCGAGTTGTATAACAACCAAACTAAGTAGGAAACAGCTCCGAGACAACTTTACTATCATGAATTCTTTCTAATTAGTTAACTGGAACAAAGTTAGCGCGACGGTTTTTTTCCATAGCGGCTTCCGAGTCACCCTGTACCAGCGGTTTTTCTTCGCCGAAACTCACCGTTGAAAGACGATTGGCCGCAATTCCCGCGCTCACCATCATTTGCTTAACAGCATTAGCACGGCGTTCGCCTAAAGATAAATTGTATTCGTTTGATCCACGTTGATCGCAGTTACCTTCGATTGTCATCTTGGCCGATGAATGACTTTTCATCCAGGCCACATTTCCATCTAGCTTAGCTTTTTCAGAAGCAGACAAAGTTGCCTTATCATAAGGGAAGAAAACTGTTTTCAATCCATCGATTGTTCCTGAATCGCTACCTTGAGCTGAAAAATTCATAGGAGACGCATCGATTTGCTCTGATCCTCCATCAGCCGTTGTTTCAGTTTTAATTGAACCATCTTGAGCTGATCCAGCACCTGTATCAGATTTTTTTCTAAATAATGAACAACCTGTCGCCGTAGTTATAACGACTGATAAAATAAGAGCTGTTGTTGCGATTTTTCTAATTTGCTGTTTCATGAATTCCTCCGTAAAATGATTCGCTTTTTTATTAAAACATAATTTTCATTAACCACCCCTACATTAGACTGAGATCTAGGGATTGTAAAGCCTTGTCAAATTATGAATAGCAGTCAACAATCAGGCATGGTGAATATTAAGTCTTTTATTTTATTTTTAATCCTCTTTTTTTCTCTTAGCCTTCCATTCTCTGTCGAAGCTTCGCTCATCGCGCCGGCGCATATTGAATGGGTCCAAACGAATACGAAACATTTTAATATCGTGCATGACAGAAATCAGCAGGACCTTGGTCTATACTATGCACAAATTGCTGAACTCGCCTACTCCAACCTCAGTGCGATTTTCACCACGCTGCCAGAAAAAATCACAGTCGTCATAAGTGACAACACTGATATGTCCAATGGTAATGCCACCGTTTTCCCTTACCCGCTGATTAATGTTTATCCTGTACTGGTCGGCCAACAGGACAGTCTTTCCGAAGCGGGCGAGTGGGGAAAAGAATTACTGACTCACGAGTTAACTCATGTGGCACAACTTTATCCTTATTCATCAACAGGTTATGTCATTCTCAGAAACATCTTTGGTTCGATCATATCTCCTAATTTGCTTATGCCTAGTTGGTGGAAAGAAGGCATGGCCGTCGAAATAGAAACTCAACTGTCAAATCAAGGCCGAAGTCGTTCTTATTTACAAGATGCCCAAGTGAGATCTTATGTTACAAAAAATAGATTAAAAGAATTTGATTTATCTCAAATCAATGAATCTTTAGTCTCTTGGCCCTATTCAAATCGTCAGTATTTTTTTGGTTCAATGATCATGAGCCAAATGGCCAAGGAAAAAAAGGTCGAAGCCCTTGGTCAATTAGTCTCTGAGCAATCTTACGTTTTACCTTATATGGTCAATTCTCCTATGGAAGAAACATTGAATAAAGATTATTCCACGATCTACAGTGAAACTTTAGACGCCTATCAAGCAAATAGTACCAAGCAAATCACTCAACTTCAGACGATTCCAAATTCACTCATTACTTCTATTAATTCTGATCTTTTAATGTCGAAATCCGTTCAGCTCAATAACAACGGAAGTTTATTAGGATTCATAGCTACGACAGATATGAAAACGGAACTACAAATTTACCGTAAAATTCCCAACTCAAATCAATTTGTTCAAGTTGAGCTCAATCATAAACCCTCAGGTAACATCGGATTCTTTAGTTTTCACCCCTTAGAAGCTAAAGTTATTTTTAGCAAAACGCACAAAGTAAATCTTCATCAGTCGTTTTCTGATCTTTATATTTACGATATCATCAATGATAAAGTCGACGATTTGACTGAAAACGAACGAGCTCGTGATCCGGTTTATTCTCCGGATGGAAATTTCGTTTTATTTACTCACACAGCCAATGGCTT
>CALMPX010000062.1 GCA_937871355.1 uncultured Bdellovibrio sp. | reverse complement strand
TCAGGAAGTAAGCCATCAAAAGTGAATTGATTCTTGTCTCCAGGTACTGTGTCTAAAATCGATCCGATCAAAAAGTCGAAAGCTTTTTTGTCTTCAAATTTTAAATTGGTTTGCACGAGAAGACCTTTGTGTTCTACAAATATTTTATCCCAGGAATTAATCATAATTTCTGTGACATCAGGCGATTTAAATAAAGCCGCTAGCGGGCCATAATTTATTTTAGGCGTGCTCATATTCATTCTATCGGAATGTTTTTAGATAAAGATGATACATCTAGACTATTCACAGACCTAGGTCTTATCCAGGCGGTAGGCCGGCAACCCGATACATAGGATGATGAAACGAACAGGAACTAAAACAATTATACTCAACTCTATTTGCATGACCCTGGTGTTCGTCTTGTTGGCCGGCTGTTCGACGTTAAATGTCAACGAAGCTTTAAATTCAATGAATACTGATTTGGATAAAAAGGCTTTAACTCTTTCAGACTATTACCTGAAACTAGCCAACAATTATTTCGAACAAAATAAATATGACGATGCGATTGAAGATTATCAGTTGTCGTTATTGCATAATAATAAAAATAATGAAGCTCGTTTTGGTTTAGCTCAATCCTATTCAGCTTTAGAGAATAATGAAATGGCTTTGTCTGAATTCAATCGGTATTTAGATCAGAATGAAGGCCTGTTGGATGGATCGGCTGTTTTAACAGATAAACAAATTAATGTACTCACATATTTTTTTGAAAAATCAGGTTCCTTAGAGCGCATTTATGAAATTAATAAATCGCAATATGAAAAAACGAGATTCAATAGCAGGCTATGGAAAATGTACGAACTGTGCCTTCGTTTAAAAAATTATGAACAAGCATTTGAAGTTTTAAATTTGCTCGCTTCAAATAAAGATCAATTAGAAACAGCATCAAAAGCCTTAATCAATTTATCCAAAGCTGAAATTTATACGCTTCAAAAGAATAACGAAAAAGCAATGAAAGAGCTCGAAGCAGCTGAGCTCGAAAAGCCGTTAGATGAAATGTTGCTAAAAAAGAAAATACAAGTTTTGACAGATTTACAAAGATGGCATGAAGTCATTTTAACTGGTCAAAAATATATAAAATATCAAAAGCACACGATTCCTGTATCAGAATCTATTGTGACAGCTGCAGTTAAAATCGAAGATTATCAGCTAGCTATCGATGAACTTGAGTGGCAATCTGGCTTTGTTGATGATACGCAAAAAAATAATATTAAAGAATATTTAAATCAGTTAATCAGTCTTCGGAGCAAAAACGACAAAAATAAAAATGACGAAGAACAGCGTGTACCAGCTCAAGAAATTAAACTACGGCCTATAACTAAATCAATAAGTCGTGCTGAAAAGCAAACAGCATGCACGCCCATCACCAAACCAGTAAAATACTTAGTTCATCAAGGCGATCACATCGCTGCGATTTTAAGAACCCTTCAATTGGAGCCGGTCTTTGGAAAAAACAACTCACTTGATCAATTGTTAAAATTGAATACTTTGAATCATCCTGACCTCCTTGAGCCGGGGCAAGAGATAACAGTTCCGATTAAATGTGATGAGCAAATTTCAGTTTGGGAAATAAAAGATCGTGGATCAGATCAACTCTTGGTGCGAAAAAAAGATAGTTTTGTCACAATAAATCATAAAGAAATCAAACCCAGAGCGCAGATTGAATCGACTTCTGAAGTCATCGAAGAAATGCCTACCACTATAGAAAAATCAGAAGATTAAGCCCTGCTTATCCTAGACCTAAAGCCATAAACTTCTGTCTAGAACAGGTCTAGGAGGTCGACTTAGGGATCCTTATTTCAGCGACACAGTCCATAATGGAACTTAGGTTTATCACTTGAGTTAGGATTTTAAAAATGAAATTAAGTTTTGTTGGTTTGGGTATTATTTTAATTGGATTTGTGCAAGTGGGTTGTGTCAGTTCGACTTTGCGTTTTCCTTCATCGACGGAAGAAATTTACGGATACAAACATCTTAAGCAAAACCTTTTGTTAGCGGCTCAAAACAATGTACTTTTTCATATTCCTGAGGAAACTTTATTTGAAACAGAGAAAAACGAAATCGACGCTCGTTGCAAAGAAGTCCAAAAACCGTTTTGGACAGAAAAATTGTCCGTTTATTTGAATATGATGCAAACAAATCCTGAATGGTTCAATCGCTTTCATGTCATAGAAATTAAAAAAGGTGATGTTCCAAAAGTTGTTCTCGAAAATGACTTGGATGGAGCCACCATTTTATCCATTCAATATGGTAAAGTTGAGAGTCGCGGAGTCGTCAATTTGAAAACGAATATGCCGTGCGGGAAAAGTCGTATCGCCGAATATCTGGGTAAGGAAATCACTAAAACTCAGTTTGATTTCCCCTCAGTGCCAGATGTTCGCAAAATTTTAAATCAGGCAGGAACTCGTAAAACAGTTAAACGTTTTGATTTTTCGAATGAGTTCATTTCTTACTTGGCCGAGCGTGGTTTTATTTTAAAATTTAACCATGAAATTTCATTTGAGAAAAATACGATGAATAAGTTCGTCTTCGCTGAAGTCTTAAATAAATTGTCGCGTGAGTTAGGAAAACGAAAAGATAATAAGCATGTTAATCTTTGGATGAAAATTTTAAATGATGCTCGTAAGTCAGATGAAATCATTCAAATGTTTTCATTAGAAAATCAAAAACAGCTTAAATCTGGCTTGAAATTTTCGTTTAATGAAAATCATTCAGAATCGGAAAGCTATCCTTATTTATATATGTCTTACAATGTAGAAAACGAAGTCATCGCAACTTCTGATATCAGCGATCTGAATGAATGTTTAGCTCGAATTCCTAGTCAAAAAACGAGTTTGTTTTCTCGTCAGCCGACCGCGGAAATTTTAAATGAAAATAAGTATATTAAAGATTATTCTTGTGAATCAGCGGGCTCAAACCATACCGAAGTTGCTCCGTCGTCTGCGAATTAAGTTGCGGATTTTGAAGAGATCGTTCGAGTCATAAGATGGAGCATGATTAAGCCGGGAATCGCCATCAAAGCGCCGACGTAGAAAAAACCGGCCCAACCAAGTGATTCCTGCATATATCCAGCGTAACCTGAAAATAATGTTCGGCCTAAAGCGGCCAGACTTGATAATAATGCAAACTGAGTTGCGGTGTACTTTCCCGTCGAAATGGAAGACATAAATGCAATGAACGCCGCCGTGGCCATTCCGGCTGAAAAATCTTCTAAGATCACAACTGTAGCTAAAGACCAAATGACTGGTCCGGTATAAGTGATCAGTGCGAAAGCGGCCATACAGACGGCTTGAAAAATTCCAAAAATCCACAGGCATCGATTCACACCGAGTTTAAGCAAAGCCAATCCGCCGGCGAACAAGCCAGCGAAAGTTGAAATCATTCCGCAGGTTTTGGTGACAAATCCAATTTCAGCATTCACATAGCCCATTGATTTATAAAATGGAGACAGCAAGCTTCCCGCAATTTGATCGCCTAATTTGAAAGTGAAAACAAACAATAAAATATAAATGGCATTTTCTCGTTTAAAAAATTCCGTGAAAGGTTCTACAACGGCATTAAATAAAGTCTTCGGTGCTGAATTATTTTTTGGTTCTGGTAAAAAGATAGAAATAAAAGCTAAAGCGACAAAGATTGCTGCCGCGATCCAGTAGAATTGAGCCCAAGAAATTCGTCCAGCGGTTTCAAGATTCGTATCAGCAACGAATGAAACCATGATACCGCCAGCCATCCACATAGCCACGCGGTATCCGTACACACTCATGGATGATCCCAAGCCCACTTCTTCGGTGGCTAAAATTTCTCCGCGATAGGCATCAATGGTGATATCTTGCGTGGCGCTCATGAAAGCGACGAACACCGCCCAGAGACCTAATTCATATAACTGTGTTGAAGGAGATAAGTGCCCCATCATAAATAATCCCACGGCTAACATCGATTGAGTCACGATCAACCAAGTTTTACGACGTCCAAGAAAAGGAAGATGATAACGATCTAAAAGAGGTGCCCAGATAAATTTTAAAGAATAGGCTAAGCCAACGAGACTCATGAGACCGATAGTCTTAATATCAATTTTTTCTTGTGAGAGCCACAGTTTGAAAGTCGATCCTGTTAATAACAGCGGAAAACCACTGGAAAAACCTAAGACGAAGATAATCATTTGTCTTAGGTTAAATATTTTTTGATAAAGACTCGTCGTTTTTTGATCGACAGGCTTAAGGGACATCGAGATTAATATCCTTTCTCATTTGCCACAACAACTGACTTAAATACGGTCGACGTGTTTCGCCTGTTGTAACCATGAGAAGTTTGGTGATTTTAAGATTATGAGAGTCTGTTAACAATAAGATAATCATTTCTTGAATAAAATTAGTATTTAACGTGACGTAGTTATCAGTGCCGACGCCCAGATTGACATTTTTCTTTTCCCACCATGAAAAAGGATGATCTTTATAATCTTCGAACTTTCCTGTTAATTTATTATTTGAAGAGGGAAGCGAAACGAGCGAAACCTCTTTTTGAATTAAACGATTTAAAACGTCATGCTGATACTGTTCAATTTCTCGCGCCGTATGGAATTTTGCTTTAAGAAACAATGTGCGTTCTTTTTCAGTTAAGGTCACGCCGTCACGAAGCTTTTGTAAAACTTCAATACGCGAGCCCCAGTCCAGTTCCGCTAATTCCTTATAATCTGTTGTGTTCGCGTGAACCGGAATTTGTTCAAAATTTTGTTTGATCACACGCTGATACAATTCATGAAAATAGCGATTAGGATTAATGCCTAAACTGATTCCGTGTTCTAATGTATCTATATGCCAGATGTTCATCGCATTATCCACGGATTGAATGCCTCGGCGTAAAGTATGCCAGGTTTCTCCGTGATGGGATCTTATTTTAAAACCTTTATACTGTAATTTTCTAAAGCCAGATTGCAATTCAAAAAAGTGTTCTTTACGGTACATTTCACGCTCATCGCCGACGGTGTCAACTTCGCAAAGATGAGGCTTTAGCTCAGGATACGTTTCGGTTAACTCAATAATTTCATCAACCTGTTGCATGAAGTGTTCTTTGCGATTTTTATATTTACTTGAATCAAAGAAAGAGGCTTCTTTTCTAAATGACGGCGATAAAATAAAATTAAAATCAGGATGCTCATTTTTAAATTCGATAAATCCGGAATATAATCCAAGAACAACATCTTCGGATGTTACATTATCAATACCTGGAATTTGCTCGTCGCTATTTGAAGTCGAGCGGCTGAGTGAAAATTTTAAACGAACCATGCCGACATTGTATTTGTCGTAAAGATCTTTAGCCATACTATAGGCGGCATCCGCATGGGCCTGACGTGAGGTAAAAATGAGCTTAGTTAAAAAAAGAATTTTCAAATAAGTGGTAAAACCTTCTGTTTCTTTTAAACGTATAAGATTGTCAACATCAGCCACGCTTTGGATGGGCCAAGATTTTAAACCATAAACTTCGGTAATTTTCTTTTTATAAACTTCAGCCAGTGGGCCCTCAACTAAAGGTTTTAATTTTTCCCAGACAAATTCGGCGGTTAATGATCCCGTTAAATGAATATGCTCTTCACAGTATTTAACCGGAAAGCGTTTAAAAAACTCTTCTAAAATTTTCGCAAATGGATGATTAAGTAAAGCTTGAATAGGTGTTTCGTTTGCGACAAATGAATTCAGAATTTGTTTAAAACTGTAAACAGTGTCGTAAGCATCTTGATTTTTTGATTTTAACGACGAGGATAATAAAAGATCCACGGTATCCAGAAGTGTTATGCCGTTTGTTTCTGAAACGATTTCGATGAATTCTTTAACGAGAAGCTTGTGTGTGAGTGATACAACCATGACCCATAATAGCGGAAGGGTCATGGCCTGTCTACTGGCTACATCATGATTTTTTCTAAATTATTCAAAATGCGATAACACTCGTCGCGGATCTCTTTAATCTCTTCGAGTTTGGTCAAAGTTTGTCTGTGTGCTACCGGATTACGAAGGTCTTGTAGCCACATCAATTTCTTGGCGATATCCACGCAGGCATTTTCATCAAATTGAACTGCGATTAATGGCTTTTGAATGGCTGTGTATTTGCGTGTAAATAATAAAAACGTAATCGCCCAAGCGCGCAATCCATCTAAAATTTTGAATTGTTCGTTTATAATTTTAGAAGAGAGCAAACCCTTGCCTATCAGAGTCATCTTATGAACCGGTAGAGAATGAGCTGTGAAGTGTTTTTCTAGACCTAAAGCAACCACAACGCGTGATGCATCAGGATAGTCTTCATTTAAACGTAAGATATGAATCACATTTTGAAATTCATGCAAACGAGACTCTAATTTCGGGAGCAAAACCTTTTTGCCAAATTGTTTTTCCAAGAAAATATCAATGGCTTTGGTAAAACCAAGGATACACACAGACTTATCCACAAACTTGTCGAACAATTCTGGTTTACTAAAAGGAACTTCAGCGGAACGTAAGCTGACTTTGACTGATTCATCGTATTCATTAAAACGAGGCAGTTTGCGAAGAATTTCCTTATCAATGGCAACGAGGTCCGCTGCTGAGGGAATACTTTTCAGACTGTTTTCGTTTAGGTCTGTTTGTAATTTTAACATCAAATCTTGAAATGATTCCAATAAGGCATGTTGTGGATAATTTTTTACGATACTCGATATAGTATTATAAAAATAATCCGACTTAATATCTGATTTTGAAATATGACGAATAATTTTTTCGCAACATTCAATGTTATCTACATTATCTTTCAAGAAATCAATCGCAATGCGTTTTGCTCGCAATGAGTTTTGACATAGAATAGCATCTAAAGTACGGCCCTTAATCGATTCACTTTTAGCATTAAGCAAAGGTTGAAGTCTATCTGGCACATCGTCATCAGCAATGGCCTTCAAGGCGATCACCGTATTTAAAACCACCTGTTGATTTTTATCTTTGAGTAAATCAAATAGCACAGGTTTAAACTCTTTATAAGAATGTTTACCTAAAAATTTTAAAGCTAAAACTTTTTGATTCACATCAATGCCACTTTCTAAGAATGAAGACATAAATTTTTTCACTAAAGCTAAATCAAAAAAGTCAGCTTCCTGAGCTGTCAGGGCTTTCAAGAAATGCGTCTGGGAAGCTATTTGACCTTCAAAAAAAGCAAAGTTGTCTTTTAAAAAAACAGCACTTTGATGAGAGCTATGGTGTTCTAAATAAAATAAAATACTTTTTGTGAACTGCACTTGAGGTAAAAAGGCTTTCAGCAAGGAAAATATTTTATTTTGCGGAAGTTTGGCCTGTGCAAGAACTCGGATCAATCGATTCTTAACTTCTAACGAGGTTTCAATTTGCAATTCGTTTTCTAAAAATTTCGACATCGACGCCGTTAATTTGGAATCATGTTGATGAATTGAAAGTAAGTCGACCAAGTGATTTAATGTTTTAATTTTTAAAACATCTGATGCATTTTTATAATCATCACTGATGATATAGTTTTTAAAGTACTGCTCAGCCGAAGGCAAGCACGTCACCGCCGCTTTGTGAGCAAAATCCACGTTAATGGTTGCCAGCTGATCGATCACAACTTTGCAGTTTTCCGAGAAGTGCGAAGATAAGCTTGCGGCAACGAGTTCCGCATTGGCTGCATTCATATTTTTAAAGAAGACAGGATACCAAGAAATTACTTCTTTGAAATTAAGAAAACTAAGAGTGTCTGCGATCTTTTTTTCGTTTTTAGATTCTAAGAACATTTCTAATCCGGCAAAAACATCTGCCGCCACAAATGAATTTAATTCTAATGGTAAATTGCGATGAGAATTTGTCCCTTGAAAAAGCTTATTTAAATAATCTTCCAGTTTCCATTCTGATCTAAACGTAATTTGATTTTGCGCCTGTTGGAAAATTTGAAATTCAAAAGCATCACTTTTAAATTGATCCTGGTGTGGTGCCAAATCAGAAGGCTCGCGACTGATTTTACCCATGCTACTGATAGCACTGAGCTGAATATCTTTGGGATAAGCTCCACTGACTATTGTTTTAAGTAAATCTAATACATGAGATGAGCGAAGCTCTCCCAGGGCATAAATAAGATTCTTAGCTAAGGTAAAATCTTTCGTATCTAAAGACTTTTTCAAATCGACTGCAAACAATTCTAAACAGGACGTGTTCGCAAATTTAACTAAAGCTAAAACGAGGGCCGTTTTTTTAGCTTTATGACCATATTGATAAAGATTTTCTAAGAATCGAGCTGCCAAAATGTGCTGAGTTTTACCTAGAGATTCTATGGCCACGTGAGATAATGACAAATCCGCATCTGACTTCGCGATATCAAATAAAAACTCCAGACTTCGCTGATTACTATGTGCTCCTAAAGCAGAAATAATTTCTATTTTTATTTTTCGCCACAAACAATCGACATAAAGCTGAATCAATTCGCGCGTGGCATCGACGCTAGCCATTTTCTTTAAAGCTTCAATCGCTTGTGACGTTTCCCAAAGATCCACCGAGTGATAATAATCTCTCAGGGCAGTAATCTCAGTTAATTGGCTAATATCGATATTATTTTCATTTATTTTTTTTACAGCTGTCATAGACGTTTTATCGGCTTTTTACGGGCAAAAATTCAGGTCCTAATAGCTCGATTTAAGTCTAGATTAAGGTCGACGAAGTCGTGAAATTCGGGTATTCGTAGTTTCATGATCATTCGTCCTTTTTTGCCATCAGATATCCAGCGTGTTAGACAGTTCGCAGATCAAGAAATCGGCGTCGGTTACTATACCGAAGCGGAGCTCATTGAAAATCAAAAAAAATCTGTAGGAAAAAATGGCGAAATCTCTTCGTTTCTTTTGATCGATGAAACCACCGATCAAGTCAAAGGTCTTCGGTTGGCGTACCCCCCGGGAAACTGGGAGCATGGAAAAGGCAGTGCTCAACGCTCTGATCTTTGGCCACATCCCTTAAGCGAAACAGCTTATTTCCAAAGTTTATTTTTATCTGCAGATGTCCAAGGTGAAGGTTGGGGGCCGAAGCTTTCTCAAATGTCGATTGATCTATTTCGTAAAAACCAGGTGAAGGGAATCGCTACGCACAGCTGGAAAGAATCTCCATACAATTCTTCCGTACGCTACTTAGAAAAAGTCGGTTTTAAAACGATGATTGAACATCCGTTATATTGGATTAATGTAGACTATGTCTGTACTCGAGATGGAAAGCCATGTCGTTGTACCGCCATGGAAATGTATCTTGAGCTTTAAAAACAGGAGTATTTAAGTGTCGATTTCGTACTGGTTAGATGAATCACTAACTTCAAATAACACAAAAAATTATGATTATACTATCGTTGGAGCCGGCATCGCCGGTCTTTCAACTGCCTATTGGTTAGAAAAAAAATCTCCGCACGCGAAAATCGCGATTATCGATAAATTTTCTTTAGCTTATGGTGCTTCAGGCCGAAACGCGGGATTTGTGACCTGTGGATCCGCTTTACATTTTAACAAACTCTACGAAAAATTTGGCCAAGCGAAAGCTCAAGAAATTTGGCAGTTCTCAGAAATGAATCGCGAGTTACTGTTAAAAGAAATTATTCAAGACGAAGCCAATAAAGTTGACTACAAAACAACGGGTTCTTGCACGGTCATTCCAGATGAAAGTCATTTGGGAAAATTTGAAAAGATTTTAAAAACGATGAAGACTTTGAATATTGCTGTCGACATGATTGACGCTAAAACTTTGCAAAAAGAGTACGCCGTTAAAATTTCGGCCGGCGCTATCGAATATAAACACGACGGAATTATTCACCCGGTTAAGCTCTTAAAAAAAATTCAATCTCAACTTAAAAACACCGATTTTATTTTCGGCCAAGAAGTTTTCAAAATTCAATCGAATGAAACAACCGCTCAGGTCACAACACAAAAGCAAATCTATCAATCAACTCAAGTGTTTCTGTGTTTAAATGGTTTTGTCAGCCAGTTGATGCCAGAATTTAATGAAATCATTAAGCCACAGCGAGGACAAGTTATCGTCACCGAGCCTATGCCGCAAATGATTAAAGGTCCTTGTTATTTGACTCAACATCTATGTTATTTCAGACAATTGAAAACCGGAGAGATTCTTATTGGAGGATTCCGGAATCACGACGCTGAAAATGAAAACACAGCGCATGATCAAGCAACAGAAAAAATTCAGCACGCTTTGGAAGATTTTGCGAAAAATTATTTTGATAACACGACCGACATTAAAATTAATTACCGCTGGAGCGGCATTATGGGATTTACACCTGATGAACAAATGATGATCGGAGCACATCCAAGCAGAAAAAATATACATATGATGGCGGGCTGTTCAGGTCACGGCATGGGTCTCAGTTTCCATGCCGCAAAAAAAATGGTGGACAATTCTTTCGGAGAAAAATTGCCAGACTATTTAGATATCGCGCGATTAAAATAAATCTAGTAATTTAGTTAATTTTTTAATTTTAATAATTCAAGCACTGCAGTCTGGGCTAAACTAGAGTTTGCATCTAAGGTCAAGATTTCTATTGCTTTGTTGACAGCTTCAATATTTGTTTTACAAGCATGATCAAAAACAGCGTGGGTAAAATTTTCATCTGCACTATCTAAAATTGCGTAGTGTAAGGTTCTAATAGTCGAATTGGTTTCTTTGTTTAATTGACTTTTGTACCGATATTCTCCTAGTGCCTCAGCAGCTTTAAGTTCTAAATTTGCTAGAGTATTGCATTGACTGCTATTGCTTTTTATAAGCTTAGCCTGACCTACATGTCCTGTAACTTGAGCTGGCGCTCGATTTTGATCCGCGTAAGACTCAATCGTCGCAACGTTTTTTGATGGCGTTGTGCAGCTGAATGTTAATATTATTAATATACTTAAAATAATTTTTTTCATAATTCCTCTTTTGTTAATAGTTGTATCGACGTCTCGATACAACTACTATCGTTGTTCTTTATTTAGTGGCACAGGGCTAATCAAAAAAACTAGACTTGCAGTCGATAGTCGAGTTGCTTAATCATGATGACATGGCAGAAAATTTATCTCTCATCAAAATCAAGGAGCCACCAAAGGTTAAAAGATACTCAGATATTTATAAGTTTATTAAGGACGTCTTTTTTTATAGAAAAGCTATAGATCCCAATTTCACCTTAGATTTGTGGTCTTACGAATTAGGATTTAAAAGCCGTTCTTTTGTTTTTATGGTGTACAACAATCAAAGACAAATAACTTTAAATTTTGTTCAAGCGCTTGCTAGATCGCTTAAATTGTCCGATCCAGAGCAAGATCATTTGTTTTTGCTTTTCGATTATTCGAAATCAAAAAAAGCGAGCCAAAGAAAAATATATCTCAATCAAATTTTAGAAAATCTTGAAACTAATGAAAAAAACATTGATCTTCAGCAATATTCAAAATTTTTGACGTCACAAAATTTAATGCTAATTAAGCTTTTATTGGCTTTTGACGATGTCAATGGAACTGAAAAGGAATTATCAAGGCTGCTGGGATGTTCAGTCAAAGAAGTTAAGAAAAATTTATCCGACTTAAATGAAATGGGTTTGGTTGTTCCCATAAATACAGAAGCTCAGTCAGATATTATATGGAGATCTAAAGACAAAGCATTTTCAATTGCCCGTGATATCGTAAATGAATCCGTTAACTTATTTCATCGTAATACAATCGATGAAGCCAAGACTGTGTTGAATCAAAAAGATTTAACTCAAAAATTCCAAAGTATTTTTTTTGCTTTACCACAGGATCTTTTTCCCGAGCTTCTCCAAGATGTTGATACTTTTTTAACGAAAGTAAAAAACAAATACGGCTATGATCAATTTGATGGTAAAGACCTGATCAAGTTAAATGTTCAGGCCTATCCAGTGGTTAAAAACAGGAAAAATTCAGTCGACCTATAGCCACTTATACATCACTTTATGCGGCCCAATCAAAGCGATATCAAATAAATCGCCAATCGTGACAAAGCCACTTTTCTCATAGAATACCAAGGCCGATTCTCGCGCATTGAACCAGAGCAGTTTGCATCCACGTGAGCGTAAAATATCTTCGGCTTCTTTTAAGAGTCGCGATCCCAATTGTAGTCCCCGGAAATCAGGATTTGTGGCCATTCCACGCAGGCGGTATGCGCTTTCTTCTGCGGTAAAATAAGGGCAAATATCTTTCATAAAGGTTCCATTGCAAACTATTTTGCCATCAATCAAGGCGCCTAAATGAAAAGTCGTCGCTAATGAATCTTCTTTATAGCGGCAGTTTTCAATAGGTTGTCCCGGGCGCAGGACGATTGATCGTAAAGGCAAAGTTTCTTCTGCGGTGATGTGTTGAAGGGTGATATTTTGTTGAAAGCTCATAAGGACACAGGGTATAGCATAAAGGCGAATCTTGGCTAAATAATTATTGAAAGGGCCTTTTATGAACTCAACAAATAGCACAAAAACTCATCCTCGCGTTATCGCGTTTACTTATGTTTTAAAAAATAGCCAAGGCGATGTTTTAGATGCATCTGAAACAAATCAACCGTTGCCGTTTTTAGAAGGTCGTCAGCAAATCATTCCGGCCTTAGAAGCTGTCGTTACGACTCTTCATGAGGGTGATAAAAAAAATATCGCGATCAAAGCGGCTGACGCTTATGGTGAATTCCGTAAAGACATGATTATGGATGTGCCCAAAGAAGAATTAGCCCATCTTCAAATTTCTGTCGGGAGTCATCTTCAATTACAATTAGGCGAAGGTGTTCGCGTGGTTAAAATCACAAATATTTCAGATACCCACGTGACTTTAGACGGTAATCATCCGCTAGCCGGAGTCGATTTAACTTTTGATATCGAAATTATGCTGATCCGTGAAGCGACAGCAGACGAAGTGATCCATGGACACGCGCATGGAATTCATGGGACGGCTCACCATCACTGACAAAACGCTTGCTAAAGGACCAGGATTTTGAAATATGATT
>CALMPX010000061.1 GCA_937871355.1 uncultured Bdellovibrio sp. | reverse complement strand
ATTAATTGGTCTGCAGCAAATTCGGGTTTATAGCCGGCTTTAATATCTTTTTTCATTTCACTTAAGGCGTACGGACCCGTGTATTTCTTAGAAATAAAACCATCAGCCGACAACTGTTTGACCAGTTTACCGCTGAATACATTACACTGAATTTCATAGGACCGATAAGCCGAGTGAATGAAAAGATCAATATTTGCAAAATGAGCGGCATCTAACATGTGCGTCATGGCGATGTAAGCGCTACGTCTCATTTTTTCCATTTTTCCTTCAGCGATGTATTGCGGAGTATAGTCTTTGCGATAAAGCGGCGTCATATAACGAGGCTCGATGTCAACGAGGTCTTCAGGTTCATAGAGTGAAGGAAGGCCTTCGGTCGTTGGTTTTCCTACGACCGAGAGTTCAGTGATTTGACGAGGATTATTTTTTGAACCAATGCTGATATTGCAGAAAAGACATTCTGTCATTTTAGGTTTGGTTTGCACCGGTTTGATCGCCGGCGGCGGGTAAAGCGAAGAGATCGCTTTTGATGCTGTTTGGCCGTACGAAACTTGAACCGCGAATAAAAGGGATAAAATGCTGATTGTTTTCATAACTTAAGTAGATGCAATTAGTAGAGCAACTTTAAAGCTATTTATAGGTTTTATGGAGGCTGTCTGCGACTAAACGCGCATCGCCTGTCAAAAGAGTAAACATCTCATTTTGAGATAATCTTACAAAGTCTGTAAAAATCTAATGAGATCTTTTTTGTCTGCGGCCGTCAGAATTTCAACTCCATTTTTGATAAAAATTCCTTCGTCATGTCCGGTGTTGTGAAGCCCTTCTTTCGAAGTGTCGTACAGCATATCAGCCGTTTTCCAAGCGCTCGGAGTTTTTCCATCTGCAGGGTAACCGTTGCAATCAAAATCAAAATCTTTGCGAGTGTCGTTGGCTTCGCCGGCATAATAAGTTTGAGGACGATTTGCCGACGGAGTTAAAACCGCGCACAATGTAGGTGCTGAATTATTATGAAAATACGGCCAGCGTGCCCAAATTCCCACAAGTGGCGGTGGGACGTAACCCTTCTGAGCTACATGACGAATGCCGTAATCTTTTGTAATTCTCAGGTTATTTAATTTCTCAAGAGATTTCATTCCGAGGTAACGATTGGGATCAGTTCCCACGTCAATCACTGAAGTTTTTTGCGGGTATTTAACTAATGTTGTTTTGATTTGCTCTGTAAGAGAAAGATGTTCTGATCCTGGTTGTGTCCAGGCTTTTTCATACTGGCCATGGCATTTTGAACAGGTCTTATTGAAAAGAGTTTCGCCCCGCTTGGCTGAAAGTAAATCAATTTGATTTTCACTAAAGAAGTCCGTCAATCTTGGGGCCTCGGAAGCAAAAACCATGGCTGACATTTCGTCAATTTTTTGCGTATTCGATTGAATCCACTGATTCAAAATTTTCAAATCTGTGCCGCGACCGATTTCATTCCAAAGTAGATTGGTAATGATCGGATTTCCACTGACAATACTGCCATCACTGAGCCAACGGTTTTTATATTTTGTTGTCCACCAAACACCGGGTTTAGAATCCGCCGGGTGAGCCGGAAAGAAGCCGTCTTTAGTTGGAAAAAGTTGTTTCGTTTTGTCTGGTGTGGCCCATTCATCAGACCCGCGTTTGTTTAAGGATAAACTGATTTGAGAAAAAGTTGTGTCTAAGCCCACGGCGATCGGTTTTATGGCCGCCACTTGATCAAGAGCATTCAATGTGTCTTTGAATAATTTATTTTCTTCAGGCGTTGCTTCGGTGGCTTGCTGGAAGAGCCATGTGCCTACTAACGGTTTGAGTTTCGGCGACAGATCAATCATTTTAACAAAAAATTCGTTGGCGTGGGGGAAACGATTCGGAAGCCCAAGAACGGTTTTCCCAAAAAGATTCGAACTGTGGCAAGCCGCACAGCTGAAGGTGAAACCATCAACGCCATCACGAGGAATAACTCCAAAACCTAAACGGTGATCGGGACGAGTTCCTGTAGGGTACGGAACGGAATAAACACCGGTATCTGAAGCCTGAGGGTAGGGGTGAAGTCCAAGAGCTTTAGTGATGTCATCCATCGAATGAATGCCAGTAAAACTTTCACCTAAAAGCTTCAAAATCATTTGGAAGGGGCTAGAGCCTTCTTTTTTGAAAAAATTTTGAAGTGGTTTGAGCGGAGGAAGTGCTGCGGTGACATCAACAGGATAAATCTGCGCGTGAATTTTTCCTTTGCGGATATATTCAGCCTGCGTGATGGGATCTAAATTCAAAATATTATTTCGGCCGCCGAGGGGGATTTCGATATCTTCATCCCAGACGCCGTGACTCAAAGTTTGAGCCTGAGTTAAAGACGGAGATCCGAATAGAACGAAAGATAAAATTGAAAATAAAAATAATGTATTAAGTTGTTTCATATTAGAACTAGTAGCGCACATCTCGAATATGGAAATCAAGCCTGTCGTGACCAACAGCTGTTTTATAGAGCTAAAGCGTCATTTTTTTCACAGTTTTCCACACTGTTTTGTATCGTATTAAAACGTGAACAAATAAATCATTTTTATAAATTAGGACATTCATTTTTAACCGGATCTATCCGATAAATTGTCGAACGATTAAAATAGAAAGGCTCATACATCATGAAATCCAATTACTCATTTAAGCATTTAGACTACTCAGAATCATTAGTTAAATACTCAGAAACTAAACTTGACGAAGTCGGAAAATTTTTACTTAAAGAAGGTCAGTGCCATGTGTATTTTTGGAAAGATCATCACCAGTTTTACGCTGAAGTAACGGTGAATACCCGTCAAAAGTTTTTCAAAGCCACCGCTCATGCTGATGATATTTACGCCGCAACAGATATGGTTTGTGATAAGTTAGAAAAACAGTTTATTAAAGTTAAAGAAGTCTACACGGGTCACAAAAAAACGGCTTAGACTGCCTCTCAAGTCAGCCGCATTTTACGAGTACGACAATTTCATTTGACCCCCACATCGGTTGGGGGTATTTTTCATAGTCATTTCAACCCATTTGAGTAGAGGTCAATAACTGTGAAAAATTTCATTTTTACAAGCGAATCTGTTTCTGAAG
The DNA here is from genome assembly GCA_937871355.1 of uncultured Bdellovibrio sp. Classification (GTDB taxonomy): domain Bacteria; phylum Bdellovibrionota; class Bdellovibrionia; order Bdellovibrionales; family Bdellovibrionaceae; genus Pseudobdellovibrio. The sequence goes on along the minus strand of CALMPX010000061.1, from coordinate 231 downwards.
GACACCCAGACAAAATGGCTGACCAAATCAGCGATGCCGTACTTGATGCTATTTTAGCTCAGGACACAAAAGGACGCGTAGCTTGTGAAACTCTTTTAACGACGGGTCTTATTGTTGTTGCCGGAGAAATTACCACGTCAGCGAAAGTGAATTTCACTGACATTGCTCGGGAAACAGTTAAAAAAATCGGCTATGACGACACTGACAAGGGTTTTGATTATAAAACGTGCG
>CALMPX010000060.1 GCA_937871355.1 uncultured Bdellovibrio sp. | reverse complement strand
CTTTGGGTTACCAAGAGCCTAAAGACGATTCTAAAAATCAATGGCTAGTTCGTCCGCCACTCCGAACAGGTAGTTTAAAAATTTCATCTGATTTAGCGACTCATTTAAATATAGGAGTTGAGGCTATCCATACAGGTGAAAAGTTAGATAAATCAGGTTCAAAATTCTTGATGGTCGAAGACTATACGTTGGTGAATATATTTGGGAACTACAAGGTATCAACTATGACCAGCGCCTTTGCGCGGATAGAAAATGTAGAAAATAAAACTTACGAAACAACCTATGGATTCTATAATCAAGGAAGCATCTACAAAATCGGTGCTCAACTGAGTTTCTAAGGTAGGCCGATTTTTATTTTTTCCACAAATTGTAGGCTGCATACAAACCGAGAACTGCGGATATCATGTATCCCACAAAACTTAGTCCAGGAAGGCCGGCGATCAGCCACACGGAAGGTTGTAAATACAATAGGGTGCTTGAAATAAGTAAAGCAGCGATCACAATGCCTAAGAATAACAAGGTAAATGATTTCAGAAATGTGTCTTTGAATTCACTGAAGTCTTCTAAATGCACTTTAGAATGATAATCTGGAGAATTTAATTTTCTCATCATCAGATTCAACTGGCGAGGAAGGGCCGAGACAAAGTTTCGTGATTCACGAAAAATAAGACCCGCTTCGTTGGCTATTTTAACCGGCTGAAACAAGCTTTCGGCCACATCGTTCACTTGGCTCAGAGTGAAAGTTAAAAAATCGAAGTCTTTTGAAATTTTCTGACCTAAGGATTCAATCGAGATAATCGATTTAAAGAACAGCATCAACTCCGTCGGAACTGTCAATCCGTGTCTGGCGGCCACGCTGGAAGAGGATAATAAAATTTTACCTACATTGATGTTACGTAAAGTGAGTCCAAAATACGGAGCAATGATCGCCTGAAGTTCTTTCGCGAATAAATCCACATTCACTTTGTCACTATACGGTGCTAGATCAACGTATTCGTAAGCTAAACGCAAGTAATCTTCTTTTGATAAAGCCACTAGCATATTCACAATAGCCGTTTGTGTTTTGAAATTCAGCCGACCAACTACTCCGAAATCAACCAGGCCGATTTTATTATTCGGTAGAATAAAGAAATTTCCGGGATGAAGATCGCCGTGGAAAAATCCATCAACAAAAACCATTTTTAAATAAGCTTTTAATCCGATTTCAATAATTTTATCAGGAGTTGAATTATATTTTTCGGAAATTTCAGTAAGATCATGCATTTGACTTAAAGGTTTGCCTTCAATCGCTTGCATGGTTAACACGCGCTCAGTGGTTAAAGGGAAATGAACTTCAGGAATAATCACGCTAGTGTTGTCCTTAAAATTTTCTTTGAAACGTCGTAAGTTATTCGCTTCAATGACAAAATTAGTTTCTAATTGGAGTGTCTTAAAATATTCGTCCACCATACCAATCGGATTAAACGGGCGTACTTCGGGAATATATTTATCCATCAGTTCGGCGATGAAATAAAGAACATTGAGATCATCATTGATTTTAATCAATATGCCGGGACGTTGAACCTTAAGAACAACTTTGGTGCCTGAAAGAAGTTCCGCCGAGTGAACTTGAGCTATGCTGGCCGATCCTAAAACATTTTCAGAAATCGATTTGAAATGCTTTTGCCAATCGCTTCCAAGTTCTTCGGAAATGACGTCAGTAACGGTGCTAAAAGATAACGGTTGAACTTGGTCGTGCAAAAGAGACATTTCATCAATAAAGTCCTGGGGAACCAGATCGGGTCGTGTCGCTAATAATTGTCCGAACTTAACAAAGGTTGGGCCCAATTCTTCAAAGCTCATACGTAATCGCGTTGGAACAGAAAGTTGTTCTTTGTCGGAATCAGTTGCTGCCGAGCTTAGAAAATTACCGAGATTTATTCTTTCGACCAGATTGCTTAAACCGTGTTTTGCCAGGACTGCTAGAATGACCCGAAGACGTCCCACGTTTTTGAGAGTCTTCCCGAGTTTCAGCGGACTGAGAAGAGGACTTTTGGTTTGTTGACGATTTGTAACTTGGCTTTTTGTCATAAGATTTTTCCGTAGATTTGGCTGTAGGCTTCATCGGGTTTTTGTCTAAATAATCCGATAGCGAGTTATAACGAGGTTTAACTTCGTAGTCATTGACCACTTCGGGTTTGTTGATTTCAGCATTCTTTTCAATCGTTCTGAGGCGTAATGATTTTTTAAGTGTATCGCTGGACTGATGGGCTTTTTTTGCTGGTGAAGGACGATCTTCGCGTTGATCTGGCGATTTAACTTTAAAACCATCTTTATAATGGCTTCCCGTTCCTTTTTTGCCAAAAATAGAAAGCTTCTTATCTTCAAACTTGCGATTCGTTTTAATCTCGGCTTTTTCGGGTCGATAGTTTTTATCACTTTTGTCGTAAACTTTAGCGACGGTGCCTTCGGGAACAAAGTTGATTTGACCTTGTTCGATATCCACCATGCTGACGGTGACTTTAAGATTATCACCGATATTATAAGCGTAACCACTTTTTTTAGAAACTAAACGCAGATTTTCTTCATCGTAAACCCAGCTATTATTCGTACCCAGATCTTCAAGACGAACTAATCCATCCACGTTGTACTGCTTAAGTAAAACGAATAACCCAAATTTAGTGATAGAACTAATCATGCCCTCAAAAGTTTGGCCTTCCATTTTTTTCATGAAGCGCGCTTTTTTAATAGCTTGAATTTGACGTTCTGATTTGGCAGATCGCTGTTCGCAAGCTGATAACCATGTGCCGGCTGTTTGTAAATCATCCGCGGCTAACAGCCGATACCCAGGAACGCCAATTTGATTTTTAATCAAACGATGAACAATAAGGTCGGGATAACGACGGATCGGAGAAGTGAAGTGAGTGTAAAAATCAAAACCTAATCCGAAGTGGCCTAAGTTATCTATAGTATACTTTGCTTGGCTCATCGAACGTAACGTTAATATATGTATAATACTGGCTTGAGGTTTCCCATGGAATTCCTGTAAAGCCTTAGTCAGTTGTTTCTGAAGTTTTTCGCCAGAGAATTTCGCTTTAGAACCTAATTGTCCGATAAATTTTTGCAGTAAGCTTATTTTCATAGGATCCGGCGGTTCATGTACCCGGTACATCGAGGGAATATCTTTACCACCTAAGTATTTTGCAACGGCCACATTGGCTGCTAACATGAGCTCTTCAATGAGTCTGTGTGCAAATAAACGTTCTGACTTAATCACATCAATCGGTTCTCCAGTTCCATCGATCACTAATTCGGTTTCAGGAACTTCGAGATCTAATGAGCCATCTTTAAAGCGTCGAGCCATTAAGACTTTGGCTAAATCGGCACAACGAAGGATGTTCTCTTTAACGTGATTAAATTTTTCAATATCATTTCCATCGACAATTTCTTGCGCTTCGCCGTAAGTCACGCGCGCTTTGCTTTCGATCACGGCTTCAAAGAATTTTGAATTGGTCATGGTGCCTTCGAAATCAAAGTTCATCTCAGCAACCAGTGCTAAACGCGGAACGTGAGGATTTAAAGAGCAAAGGCCGTTTGATAAAGCTTCGGGTAGCATCGGTACCACAAAGTTCGGGAAATAAACTGATGTCCCGCGCTCGTAGGCATCGGCATCCATCGCTGTTTCTGATTTAACATAGTGGCTGACGTCGGCAATTGCCACGTAAAGATGAAATCCATTCGGTTTGACTTCAGTATAGACCGCATCATCGAAATCTTTTGCGGTGGCGCCATCTATAGTAATGATGTTGATACCGCGCAGATCTTTACGATCTTTAAAGTCAGCTTCGGTTGGATTGTTCGAAAATTTCTTGGCTTCTTCTAGTGTAGCTTTAGAGAAAACATCGGGAATATTTTGATTGATGATCACGCGACGAATATCGTTTAAAGCACTATCAGCATCTCCGATCACTTCGACCACTTTGCCGGTGAATAATTTCTTTTCGATACGCGAGTCTCGGGATTCATGATCAACGGGCTCGGGGTATGAGATGATTTCAGCAGAAACTAATTCTCCGCTTTCGGCGCCCATGGAATCTTCCATCTTTATGCGAAGATCGGCCCCCCAGCCTTTGCCTTCATCTTTAATGAGGCCGTAAGGATTATCTTGTTTGTCTTTTAATATAAGGAAGCGTCCGGCGATTTTTTTCTGAGCGCGATCATTAATACGAATGATATCACCTTTGAATCGTCCATCGCGTTCTTGTTCAGCTATGATCGTGACCTTGTCGTTCGTCATGGCCCCTTGCATGCTGCTGGCTGGAATAAATACATCAGGATGCTCGGAATTTTCGGGAATAAAGAATCCGAATCCATCGGGATGTCTTTTGATTAAACCATCTAGAGTCTTTTTACTATTTTTAGTGGAATGGTTGGAAGAAGAGAGGCTCTTGAAGTTTTTATTATGGCTTTGCTTGTTGTTTCGGCCCTGATTTTTGCTCAGTTGAGTATCCTTTGTTGAGATTTCTGATTTGATTATGTCACACTTAGAATCGATTTAAACGACAAATCAATGACTTATCACGACATAAGTCTAGGTTTAACGTGGTGCGATTTAACCGCGCTTAGCGGCCGCGTTACAAACAAAGAGTTGAATGGTTTAGCCAGACTTTGATCGAGAAAATGAAAACAGATTTGCATTATAAATTGAAAAAATTGATTTTGGTTTTCAGAGCGGAAACCCGCGCTGGTCAAGGAAATCCAATTTTTGAAAGCAAAAAAATAAATCAAAAAAATAAAAAATTTAAAAATTAAAAAAAGATGTGTGAAAAACACAATATCCCAAAAAGTGATCAGCACATTTTGGCTGATCAAATCGTTCACCTTTTTTTTGAAGTTGCGTACGGACTAAGAGCTTATTACGATAAAAGTATAAGTTTAAGTAATGTAATTAAATAAATAAGTTTAAAGTTTTAACTTTAACGATTAACGAAAGGTATACAAATGAAACAATTATTAGTAATCGCAATCGCATTAGCTTCGGTAAATGCATTTGCTACGAGAGCACGTGTGAGCGCATTGGGAAATGCCGTTCAACTTATCGACACTCAAACAGTTCTAACAAATCCAGCAGATATGATGTCTATGGGTGACTACGCGAACATTGAATCAGGTACTACAGCGACGACAACGTACAATTCTAATACAGAAGGTACTGTGGTACGTTCTTACGGTAATTCTAAATTAGGTTTAACTTTAGGTCATCAATCTACTAATGCTTCAGCATACTCAACTGGAGCAGCGACTCCAGGTTTACGTTTCGCAGCTTCACAAGCTTTCATGACAGCAACTTTTGGTGGCGCTGGTGCAGGTGCTGGTTTGGCGACTGTTAAAGGTCAACAAAATCCAGTTAATATTCACTACGGAACAAAAATGAACGACTGGGCACTTGCTGGAACTTTAGTTTATTCAAACTACAACGATAAAAATAATGATGAAAAAGAGTCTTCTGCAGGTATTCGTCTAGGAGCAAGAAATGAAGCTTGGGATGCTAAATTGGGAATCGGTTTAGGCAACACTTACGAAAATGGAACTGAAAAATTCTCAGGAACTTCTGGTTATTCAGCTGGTATTGGTTACAAAATGGAAGACTGGTACTTCAATGCTTACATCGAAGCTGCTGGATTCAAAGTTGAAAAAGCAGGAACTGAAACAGCTAAGTTAGACTATATGTCTTCTGCTTTAGCAGCGGTAAAATCTCACAAAGTTGATGGCGGAAATATATTCTACGGAGTAACTTTGGCTCAAGACGAAAGAAAATTTAAATTAGTCAGCGGCGCTGAAGTTAAACAAACAGCCTTAACATTACCAATCCTAGTTGGTTTCGAAACTGAAGCAGCTTCTTGGTTAACTTTACGTGGATCTGTTTCACAAAAAACTTTGATCAACAGCTCAAAAGCAGATGTTAGCGGTACAACAGCTCAAGAATTTGCTCCAGGTGCAAACTCAACTGTAGCGGCTATCGGTGCAGGATTAAAATTCAACAAATTGACTTTAGATGGTTCATTACAAGGTTTAACTGGCGATACTCAAACGCAAGATTTAAACAGTAATAAATTATTAAGCCAAGTTGGAATTACATACTTATTCTAATTGAATAAGTATTAAAACGTTTTTTAATAATATAAATAAAAGGAATTAAA
>CALMPX010000059.1 GCA_937871355.1 uncultured Bdellovibrio sp. | reverse complement strand
CAGAGTATGAAATCAATTCTACTTTCCAGCCTTGAGTGGCGGCATAACTGACATAACCACGGAATAATTCATCCGCAAACAAAGAGGCTTCATCTCCACCGGCTCCGGCACGGATCTCGAGAAGACAGTTTTTATCATCATTAGGATCTTTAGGAATAAGAGCGATTTTAAGCGTGTCTTCTAAAACCGGAACTTCGGCTTCGAGCATTTTGATATCTTCACGAATCATTTCGCGCATTTCCGTATCGGCTTCATTCGCAAACAAATCTTTATTTTCCTGCAGCGCTGCCGATTTTTTTCTAAATTCGCGGTATAAAACCACGATCTTTTCTAAGTCAGAAAACTCTTTCATTAAAGCGCGGTATTTTTTTTGATCAGACGCAACGTCTGGTCTTTGAAGTGACATGTTCACTTCTTCATAGCGTGATTCAACTTGATCTAGTTTAGAAAACATCGAAGACCTCGGTAAAATAAAAAAGCGGCCTTGTTGTGCCGCTTTGGTTCCTGAGAAATAAATCTCAAGACAGAAATAATTTGTAAGTTACTTAGTCGTTTTAGGAGCGTCAGCTGCTGGAGTAGCTGCATCTGCTTTACCGTAACGTTTTTTGAAACGATCGATACGACCTTCTGTATCCATAATACGTTGTTTACCCGTGTAAAATGGGTGAGAAGCTGAAGAGATCTCAACTTTAACTAATGGATATTCTTTACCGTCAGTCCATTTAACCATTTCTTTAGAATCGATTGTTGTCGTTCCTAAGAATTGAAAGTCTGCAGACATGTCTTTAAATACGACTGTTTTAAGTTTTGGGTGTATTCCTTGTTTCATAATTCGTCCTTTATTAATAAAAATAAGACTTTGTAAATAGCATGCCCTAGGCTCGGTGCACAAGAAGAAATCAGAGAAATTCCGATTAAATCTGGACTTAGCGAGAAAAATAGTGCTTATAAAAATAGCACCATCGACTAATTCTTAAGATACCCGCTGATCATGCGAATGAGCTCTTTTTTCACCACGGGAACCTCAGGGGCTGATTCAGGTAAGACGCTCAGGCCGATCAAAACCCCGCGCACCGCTTGATTTAAAATAAATGTAATGGCATCAATGTTTCGAGACATCAGTTTGGGATTTTTAATGAGCAGCAATGCTTTCACCAGTGGTTTAACCAGCATATCACTTTTCTTGAGATAAAATTCGGGATTTCCTTTTTTTTCCAAAGCCATATAGGTCAATAATTTTTTCTCGAGTTCAAAATCTTCGGGCTTTTGCGTATCAAAAATAGCATCAACAACTTTGGCCACCATTTCGTCCATAGGTAACAAGGTCGACTGAAAATCCAAAGCGGCTTTTATTTTTTCTGATCGTCGTTCAACATTTTTTTCGATCATGTGATCAAGGATGGACTCTTTGTTTTTGTAGTATTGATACAAAGATCCAATACTAATACCCGCTTTTTCGGCGATGTAATTTGTATTCAAGGCGTAAACGCCCTCCGCAAGTAAAATGTGAGTCGTGGCCTGTAGTATGGCTTCTTGAGTGTCTAGACCTTTTTTCGTTTTTGGCTCTATTATCAATAGCTTAGCTTTTTTGTTAGACGGCATTAAACACCTTTTTTAAATGTGAATACAAAGCGAGTTTTATTTGTGAGTAATTACTCATATAATTATATTATGGAAACTTCAACGCTTCTTTTAAAAAATACTTTTTTGATGTTTACGTTTCAAACGGGACGCTATTTCTTATTTGCCGGATTAGCCTATTTGATTATTTGGAAATGGAATAAAAGCTACGCGCTTAAACATCAAACGCAGACTGTGGGTTTTAAGCCCGGACAAATTTTTCAAGAAATAAAATGGTCAATGTTAACAAATTTTATTTTTACATTGATCACTCTGTTAAGTTTTTGGACCTACATCAAAGATGAATCTTTTCTTTCAAGAATGAAGCCTGAATTTAGTTTAATGACGGTTGTTTGGCTGATCGGCCTTATTCTCTTTCATGATGCGTACTTCTACTGGATGCACCGAACGATTCATCATCCCAAAGTGTATAAACTGATTCATCGAACTCATCATCTTGGGCCGCTTTTTCTTTCCACCCGATCGAAGCTGTGCTTGAAGTGATCTGGACAGTTCCAATTATTTATTTTTTAGAACCAAATCCGTTTACGATGCTTTTATTTTCCATCATTATTTTATTTGTGAACGTAACAGGACATAGCGGAGTCGAACTTTATCCTGCATCGTGGAGTGAGCATCGCTATCTCAAATATATTCTTCGACCAGATCAACACAATGATCACCATCACTACTTTAAAGGAAACTACGGATTGTATTTTAGCTTTTGGGACCGCTGGATGGGAACGCTGCGGAAATAGAATCCAACTATCGAATTTAACCGAATACCAAATCAATACAATTGAATTTGAGAGTGATTTACTATTTGCAGCTAACATTTTTTTAAAATTGGAGGTTGCTAGTGAATAATGCTTTAAAATATGTTAAAATTCTTGAGGGAACGGGTATAACTCGCGAACAAGCAGAAACTCATATTCAAATCATTTCAGAAATTTTGGAGGGCGATTTGGTCACAAAGCAAGATATCAAAAATTTAGATATTAAGTTTGAAACGATTGAACACAAAATTCTTCAATCAGAATATCGTATGACAATAAAATTGGGTTCAATTGTTACGCTGGCTATTGCGGCGGCCACTGCGGTGATTAAGTTATTTTAGCTTTGAAAAGTAGCGATGACGATCTCATTTAGTTAAGAAAAATTTCTAAAACAAAAAAGGCCGATGTTTCCATCGACCTTTTTCTATTTGGGAAAAATAAGGCCTGGCACCCTTACCCGTTCATAGACTTCAAGAATTCGGCGTTGGTTTTGGTTCTTTCGACTTTGTCCATAATGAATTCCATGGCATCCACCACGTTCATTGGGGCTAAGACTTTTCTGAGGATCCAAAGACGGCTTAGATCGGCTTTATCAATCAGTAAATCTTCTTTACGTGTTCCTGATTTATTAATATCTAAACAAGGGAAAATACGTTTTTCCATTAATTTACGATCTAATTGGATTTCAGAATTTCCTGTCCCTTTGAATTCTTCAAAGATCACTTCATCCATTCTTGAACCGGTATCAATCAACGCGGTGGCGATAATTGTTAATGATCCACCCTCTTCGATGTTACGAGCTGCCCCGAAGAAACGTTTTGGTTTGTGTAATGCATTTGAATCCACACCGCCGGATAAGATTTTTCCCGATGGGGGAACAACCGTATTGTAAGCGCGCGCTAAACGCGTAATTGAATCTAAAAGAATAACCACGTCATATTTATGTTCAACCAGACGTTTCGCTTTCTCTAAAACCATTTCCGCGATTTGAACGTGACGAGTTGGTGGTTCGTCGAATGTGGATGAAACGACTTCACCTTTAACGGTACGTTGCATATCGGTGACATCCTCGGGACGCTCATCGATCAATAAGACGATCAATTTGACTTCAGGGTGATTGGTCGAAATAGCATTG
>CALMPX010000058.1 GCA_937871355.1 uncultured Bdellovibrio sp. | reverse complement strand
GATGATCGATACTTTAATTTTAAATCGAAATATATATCTGGATCAAATCCAAAAATTAGCCACTAAAGCCAAACAAGAAAAGCGTTTACTTAAATCATCTCCTGTGGTGGAAGGATTAGATCTTTTCACCATACTCAGCAATGCGGATATGGTGATTGATAAAATTATCTCTACTCTTAAAAACCCAACGCTGAATCTTGAAGCTTCGAAGATGATTCAACTAGAAACAGCTCCTGGAAAAATAAGAAAAATTGATATCCTACCTTGGCCAGAAAAACTTTTACTTATGGGCTTTCAAAGAACTTTAGCCGATAGCTTTCAACCGCTATTTTCAAAAAAACTTTACTCGTTCATCAAAAAAAGAAGTAACATGCAAGCCAAAGTTATCTTGCTTGATTTTTTGAAAAAAAATAAAATATGCTGGGTGGCCAAACGTGATATTTCTGGTTACGGCGACAATATACACAAAGATATTTTGCTTCAAAAAATTTCTCTTTATCTTGATCCTTTGGCCAATCCCATTTCTTATAAATTAATTACTTACGCTGTGGGGGAAAAACCGATTGGAATTCCAACGGGATCACCGCTCACACCCCTATTTGAAAATATATACCTCATGGAGCTAGATCAATTATCAGAAAGCTATGCCGCAACTGATTTTTTCTACGCCCGCTACGGTGATGATTTTGTTTTCGCTTCACCTTCGAAAGAATTGTTTGAAGACTTTGAATTGAAATCGTCTCGCCTCATCGAAATGCTTAAGCTTACAGTCGCACCTCATAAAAAAATTAATTTACTATTAAAATCGCCAGAACAAAATTTTGACTGGCTCGGTTCTAAATTTAGCCAGAACGGTTTAATCGGCACTCGTCAAAAACATATTCAACAGTTTAAACTCAGTTACGGCACTAAAATCAAAAGACTTGTGATTCGTTTAGCGAAAACAAAAAAGATTGAAGAAGCCATGCCTATTTTGTCATTGGCCTTAAATACATACTTATCCAGTAAATCGAATGGTCTACTGAGCACCCTGGTCTATCACCGTACAGATCCTCGTGACGTGAAAGAGATCGACAAACAAATTCGCATTCTTCTGTCAAATTGGATGAGGAAATATTTTAAAATTAATCGTCGTCAGGCCTGGAAACATGTCAGACAACTTGAAATAAAATCTCTTAATTTTCAGCGTAGAAAATTATGCCGACTACAAAAGTTTAGAGCAATAGCAACATGAACGAAAATCTGACTCTTTCCCAAGATATAAAAAAAACACTGGATGAATCTAACTATGACCAATCTAAAGTATCTATTTACAGTAACACCTGGTTTAATTTTATAGGTTACTTCTTAGTACGTAACCGCGGCTACGGCTTTAGAAAAATTTATAATCTTATAACTGAAGTCTTTGAAATTGGTTGTTTAGCCTACCTCATTGACACCCATTCTTTAAAATCGCTTTTAATTTTACCCTTAATGAATATCGCGTCAGGCTATTTTCAAGAATACTATAATCAACTTTACCGTGGTACTCGCAATCCCAACTTTAACAAAATATTTCTCCTTTTTATAACTCTCATGCTAGCGATTGGTTTAGCTTTGATGACCTACCAGCAAGCCCGCTTACATAGCTTGTTTGTACTGCTTTTTTCTTTTCGTTGTGTGATGATTTTTTCACAGACATACTTTAATTTAAAGAACATTGAATTTCTGGCCTTTAACCGGTTACGTCCTTTTTTAAATTCTATTTTGTTATCCCTTTTTATCGCGTCCGCTGTATCTGCTGGACTGATTATGATAACAATGCCTGCCGTTGTTAAAATTATTTTAGTCAGTTTCAATTTCAATCTTGCACGCTGGGTCCCTGAATATCTTTACTATAAAATGGCCCAGGCTAAAATTTATAGTATACGATTTATATCGTATCTCAAAAAAAGTCCACCTCTGTCATTTAAGACGGCCCTTAACGAAGTTATTTTTATTTTTGTACACTTTTCTAGTCTTATTGGATTTTCTTTCAAATTCAAAACCTTCAACACGGCAAACTCAGTTGCCCTGACTTTTCTGATCTTAACCTTCTATGACCGCATCATCAATCGCCCATTTAAGTCGATGTCACTTGATTTACTACGCTTGTTCACGTCACGCCAACATAGCTATTCGACGCGATTGTTAAATCGACTTTTTCTTTTATCGTTAATCTTTTATTTTTCATCTCTTGGCACCTTAGTTTGGACAGCTAAATTCTCAAAGCGTCAAATTATCATACTGGCCGTTGTCTTCATGATCTTTATTTTTCATAATTATCTTTTATCTGTTACAAAATTTAAACATATAAATAGTCGTAATTATTTTTTGCATGCCTACATGGGCCTCTGCCTCGCAAATTTAACTCTGCTTTTTTCGCCTATTTATAGTGAATATTTATTTATTGCACTTTCAACGATCAGCCTTCTCGTCGGCAGTCTTTTTGTAATTCGAGGGAATAATTATGTTAATGACGATAATCGCCTAAGCTACGAAGATAAAAATCCATTATTAAATAAAAAATATCTCACACCATACACCTTATCTTGGGAAAATTTTAATAATCAGTGGCTTAATTTCATTGAGGAAAGTAAAAAATCTAACAATTACTACATTCATTTTAATCGAAGAATTAAACTTTTTTTTGTTAGAAACGTGGCAGAATTCGAAAGACTTGAAAATTTATTTCCACTTAATATCGAAGCGTCCGCGATCAGGCAGAAAAATATTTTATTTGTACATCCTAAAAAAATTGAAAATGGTCAACTCATTTATCTTAATGAGCTTGGTTTTTGGGTCAATCGCAAAGGTCAAAAATTTATTGCCGATGATGCGACATTGCGAGAAATAAATATTTTCAACTCGCAATGGATCAATCGACACATTTTCAATGGCGGACGTACCGATCTGATTCTTGAAAAATACGAATTCCGCATGGCCCATATCAATGGAGACATTTTGTGGTTTAAACCAAAAGGTGTAACTATATGAAAAAAATATTATTTTTTATTTGGTTTATTTTCTTTACAGTAAATTCATGGTCACAAATTGTTTGTTCAGATGAAACCAGAAATCATACGCTCTCATTTATTGATTTAAAAAATAACCTTTGGGACTTTTCTCAAATTTCATTTTATCACCCTAAATACTTAGGAAGCTATTTGACCTGTTCCAAATTTTTAGAATCACTAGATAACGATTTTAAACAGCGTGAAGCTCAGGTTCATCTGCAACCGCTGTATCCGATCGATGCCTACAACTTACGAGTAAAGTACAGAAGTCCACTCAATGAACATATCTTAGAGAAATGTGTGACAACAAATGGATGTAAAGTCGCCTTTTTTCAAAACATTTTTAATCCCATTTATGCGTATCAAAGCTTCCGTAAAAAAGATGTTTATGAAAAAATGCCCTATTGTCATAATAAAAATGAACTGATCGGGGCACCGTTTAAACTGAAAGCCCATTCAAATAATGGTATTCCATTTGTTAGTGATTCATTAGGAAATCTAAATATTTGGCGACTCCCTACAGATTCTCTTTTCAACAAAATGATGCTTTATTTAGAAGAAAAAAAACCTAAGGTATCAATTATTTCCACCATGATTCCTTCTCTTTCTATCTTGCAAAAATTAGATCAGTGGCTGGTTGAAAATCCAAATTCTCATATCTATATGCTGTTTTCTTATAATCTCGCCTCGCTTCAAGATAACTTTCCCGCTCAATTTAATTTTAAATCTGGAAGACTTCATATTCTCCCTGTTTTTCAAACACCGCTCAATCCTGATAGTTATCACATTAAAGGCGGTCTGTTTATGTCAGAAAATAAAACAGAAGTCCTTCTTCATTCAGTCAATCTTCGACGATTTCGCGAAGAAAAAGTGGCTGATCTGGCCTTTGTTTCGGCTAACGAAAATCTGGTCGAATCTTATGGGGCCATTCTTAATTCAGTTTTAAAATTTCAGTGCGAAAATAAAAAATGGCTCAATTGTTCACAAGAATTAAGGTATTTCGAAAGTGATCAACGGCGTCAAAAAATTGATTCCTTCGTTCAAGCGACTTGCGATCATTATAATTCAGACTTATTTACAAAGCTTGATCGTTTTAAAATGCCAATGCAACCCGTTATACAGCCCGGTTCAATTCATCTGATGCAACAGCTTGTGACTTTGATTAAATCAGCACAAAAAGAAATTATTATTTCAAGCCATGTTTATGGTTATTCACACTTTGACCGCGCACTCAATGATGCCCTCAAACGAGGAGTAAAAATAAAAATGCTTATTGGATCAAGCATCAAGAAAAAAGAACTGAGAAGCTATTTGAAAAAAACTTATAATGCAAAAATCATCAATACCGATATTGAATACACCAGTCATGCTAAATTTGTTATCGTCGATGGAAATGATGCGATTTGGGGATCTGGAAATTTTACAAAAACCAGTTTGAATAATCCGATGGATCTTTTTCTTATGACGAAAGATGCTTCTTTAAAAAAAGAGCTTCTTAATTATTTTGAATCTTATTATAACAAATAAAAAACGAAGTTATTAACTTCGTTTTCAAATAAACTTACTCTTTTTTTGATTTTTTACCTGATGAAGGCGAATCTCCGGACTTCACGACTACTCCTCCGGACTTCACGACGGCTCCTCCGGACGTAACTGGAGGTAATCCGCTCTGGACGATCTCTGAACTCGGCGCACGACTCGCCGGCGGTGGTGATACTGAGTCACTTGTAAAACCTAACTTTTTTTCTTCTTCTGGAGTCAGACATGAAGTAAAAGCTGTAAGCACTAACAAACTGGCGATAACGTTCTTTATATGTTTGGTATTGAATTTCATAAACTTAGTTACCTCTTAATCACTTATCGGCCAAACTAGACTAAAGTTTAGAGGTAAAGTAAATAAAGTTAGGTGAAAGTTTGAAATACTTTGAATTGAAATGACTGAAATGTCTCGAAGTGAGACCTGGAATAAATTAATTCCTTTTAGAATCCGCTGACATTGCGAATGGTGAGTTCATTAAAACCAGTTTGAAAAGATTGATTATCGCCAGAACATGAGACTTCTTGAGTCGACGTGACGACACATTGATGGTTGCCACGGCTTATACCAATTGATTGAATATTTGTAAGATTCATACGATATACAGGTTTATTACGTGATGTCTTTGTACCATCTCCTAATTGACCATAATTATTCAATCCCCAGCACCGCGCAAGACCTGCCTCGGGGCCACTTCCGATCAACGCACAACTATGATAGGTTCCCAGCGCGATCTGCGACACATGACTTAATCCACTCACTAATACCGACGTTAAACTATTTGTTGTGGTTCCATCTCCTAATTGACTGTAATTATTCCTTCCCCAGCACCGCACAAGGCCCGCCTCTGGTCCACTTCCGATTAGACCACAACTATGATAAGATCCCAGCGCGATCTGCGACACATTATTTAATCCACTCACTAATACCGACGTTAAACTATTTGTTGTGGTTCCATCTCCTAATTCACCGTAATAATTAGCTCCCCAGCAGCGAACTTGACCGGCCTCGGGGCCGCTTCCCATAAGCGCGCAACTATGGAAAGTTCCAAGTGCTATTTGCGAAACATTATTTAATCCGCTGACTAATACAGATGTTAATCTCATGTCGATAGTTCCATCTCCTAATTCACCGTAATAATTAGCTCCCCAGCACCGCACTTGACCCGCTTCAGGTCCGCTTCCGATCACAGCACAACTATGAGTATATCCGAGCGCGATCTGCGACACATTATTTAATCCACTCACTAACACCGATGTTAATCTCACGGCTATTGTGGTTCCATCTCCTAATTCGCCTTCACCATTATATCCCCAACAGCGCACTTGACCTGCCTCGGGGCCACTTCCCATCAGCCCACAACTATGATGGTATCCAAGCGCGATCTGTGACACATTATTTAATCCACTCACTAATACAGGAGTTGAACTATTTGCCATAGTTCCATCTCCTAACTTACCGTAAGTATTATCTCCCCAGCACCGCACTTGACCCGCTTCGGGACCACTTCCCATCAGCCCACAACTATGAGTATTTCCCACTGTGACCTGCGACACATTATTTAATCCACTCACTAACTCTGGCATTAATCTATCCGTCGTGGTTCCATCTCCTAATTGACCGTTATAATTAGATCCCCAGCAGCGCACTTGACCGGCTTCTGATCCGCTTCCGATCACAGCACAACTATGAGTATATCCGAGCGCGATCTGCGACACATTATTTAATCCACTGACTAATACGGGTGTATTACTATTCGTCGTAGTTCCATCTCCTAATTGACCATTATTATTGTATCCCCAACATCGCACTTGACCTGCTTCTGGTCCGCTTCCGATCACAGCACAACTATGATAATCTCCGAGCGCAATCTGCGACACATTATTTAATCCACTCACTAACACTGATGTTAATCTCGTGGTTCTGGTTCCATCTCCTAATTGACCGTTACCATTATATCCCCAGCAACGAACTTG
>CALMPX010000057.1 GCA_937871355.1 uncultured Bdellovibrio sp. | reverse complement strand
CTTTTGATCCTCAGCTGTGATCTCGCTAGAGGTGGTTACGGCGGGTACCGTCATCAGCGTCCGCGAGAATCCTAAAGACACTGCATATAATCCAAATTTTTCGGTTTGAAGTTTTTGAGCGAGCTGCATTGATTTTTCAGCGGACTCGATAGCAATAGCCATCATACCTCCAAAACCATAGTTTGGATTTAAGATATTAACGTAATCAGCATATTGTGCGTGGCTTTTTAATCCAGGGTAGATCACTGGAATATTATTTTTCTCTAAACCGTCAGCGAAGAATTGAGCGGCCTGAGAATGAGCAGTCATTCGAATCGGTAAGTGATCCAATCTCATATATAATTCATGTGCAATGCGCGCGTCCATCACTGGACCTTTAAGCATAACAACACCATGATTCACATCACGAAGGCTTGCAATAAAGTCGCGTGTTCCACAGATAACTCCGGCGATCATATCAGAAGATCCCGAAATAAATTTAGTACAAGAATGAATCACAACGTCGGCTCCTAAGTTTGCTGGCGTAACTAAGCAGGGAGCAAAAGTATTATCGATAACCAACTTTAAATTATGTTTCAATGCGATAGCAGATAGTTTTTTAATATCTGATAATTTCAAAAGAGGATTACTGATTGTTTCAGCATAAAGAACTTTAGTTTTTGAATTAATTTTAGATTCGATAGATTCGTAATCATTGATATCAACAAAGTGCGTGACGATCCCTTGTTGTGGAAAAACATTTTTAAATAAAGCATAAGTTCCGCCGTAGACGGTCAAGGAGCTGACGATTTCTCCGCCATCAGGCATAAGTTGTTCAATGGTACTAGAAATAGCAGCCATACCAGAGGAGACACCTAAAGCACTTTCGGTATTTTCTAAAGCGGCCATTTTAGACGAGAACATGTTGACCGTAGGATTAGAATGACGGCTGTAAAGGTAGCACCCTTCTTTTTCGCCTAAGAAAGTTTGCTCCATATCTTTAGGGTTTAAAAAAGTTGACGTCGCGGCTAAGTCGATGACGGGGATAACTCCGCCTTCTTCGCCGAAGTGTTGGAGGTCGCGGATTCTTTGTTCAGGAGAGTTAAACTGTGGATTCATGTTCACTCCGATATTGTTCAAGATGAATAGGGGAAACTATTTTCGGGCGCTTCCCTTTGAGTTGCCGAAAACTTTTCGTAGTTTACGGTATTTATTATGACGTTCATTGGTCGTACGCTCAAGCTGCGCCTTGGCTTTACCTTTAGAGATCAATGGGGCTTGTTCGACTTTAACCGAATGATAAGGTTGTTTTTTATCAACGGGGATTTTCATTTTAATTGTTTTTTCAATATCAAAGATAAAAGACTTTTCCTCGACGTCGCAGAAAGAAATAGCGATACCCTCAGTGCCCGCACGAGCCGTTCGTCCGATACGATGAACATAGCTTTCGGCGACATTGGGGACATCATAATTGATAACATGTGTAATATTATCGATATCGATACCACGTGCAGCCACGTCAGTGGCGATGAGAACTTGGATTTTTCCCGCTTTTAAATTCTCAATAGAACGTATACGAGCATTTTGTGATTTGTTGCCGTGAATGGCATCACAAGAAATTTTATTTTTATTTAAAACTTCGGCGACGCGATTGGCACCATGCTTCGTGCGAGTAAAAACGATCACTCGTTTGAACTCTGGTTTGGCTAATAAGTGACGGAGCAAATCACGTTTGTTGGCAGTCTCGACCAGCATTACGCTTTGTTCAACTTTTTCAGCCGTTGTCGCTGGTGGCGCTACATCAACCCGAACCGGATTAATTAAAATCGTGTTGGCCAAAGTTTCAATTTCCTTAGGCATTGTTGCCGAAAATAAAATGGTTTGGCGAGCGCGTGGAAGATTGGCGATCACTTTTTTTATGTCATTAATAAAACCCATATCGAGCATACGGTCGGCTTCATCGAGAATAAAAGTTTCTACTGATTTTAAAGAAACTTTGTTTTGTTGCATCAAATCTAAAAGTCGACCAGGAGTGGCAATCAAAACTTCAACACCATCATGAAGAGTTCGAATTTGAGGACCGATAGCAACGCCACCGTAGGCTAAGGTTACGCGTATATTTAATCCCAAACCATAGTCTTTAAAATTTTCGGCGATTTGTACCGCTAATTCGCGCGTTGGTGTAAGTATGAGTGATTGGACATTTTTAGATCCAACGTTTTTTTTACGCCCTGCTAATTTGTTTAAAAGGGGTAAAGCAAAAGCGGCCGTTTTTCCAGTGCCGGTTTGCGCGCAGCCGATCAAATCTCTGTTATCGAGAAGATAAGGAATAGTTTGAACTTGGATGGGAGTCGGAGTTTCATAACCTGTTTTTTTAATAGCATTTTGAATTTCCGGAACAAAAGGGAAGTCGGTAAATAATTTATTTGTCATTCTGGGGAGACTCTCGTATTAAATGAGTCAGAGCGCAATATAAATATGAATAATCAGACAATAGCTTCTACTCTCAATCAAAAAGCCAAGAAAATAGTTCATGATTTTTCTGCAAATAACATTATTTAAATTGTTTTTATTACG
>CALMPX010000056.1 GCA_937871355.1 uncultured Bdellovibrio sp. | reverse complement strand
AGAATTAAAATATGGTCACAATGTTGATATCTCGTACTTTGCACAGCATTTAACAGAAGATTTATTAGCCGAAGATACCGTCATCGAAGCTTTACAACGTAAAGCGCACAAAGATTGTATGGCTCAAGAAATTTTAAATATCGCCGGATCACTTTTATTTTCAGGAAACAATATCCATAAAAAAATGAAAGTTCTTTCGGGCGGCGAAAAAACACGCGTGGCTTTAGGTCAAATTCTTTTACAGAAAAAACCAGTTCTATTGATGGATGAACCGACGAATCATTTAGATTTCGACACGGTGAACGCCTTAGCGCAAGCCTTAGCCGACTTTGAAGGTTCCGTTATTATTGTCAGCCATGATCGCACGTTCATCCGCAAAGTCTCTTCGCAAATTATCGAAATTCGCAATGGCCAAGTCGAATTGTATCCTGGTACCTACGATGATTATCTTTGGAGTCTAGAACGTGGTGCTTTGAAAGAACGTTACGAACATCAAGATCAAATCAGCGCCGCAAACGTTGCTCAGGTTAAGAATGATAATAAAAAAATTAATTTTAAAGAAGAGCAAAAGCGATTAAATTCAGAAATTAAAGAATTAGAACGTAAGATTTTAAAAACCGAAGAAATTCTATTTTCCTTAAATAATAAATTAAATGAATTAAATAACAGCCTTCTATCTAGCACCGGACAACAGGCCCAAACTTTAGCGATTGAATCGGCCAAGGCTTCCGCTGAAATACAAAAGACAGAAGATATCTTACTCACTCATATGGAAAATTTAGAAAAAATGTCTACCTTAAAAAGATCATAAATTTAGGATTAAGATATATAAGATTTTTCCTTAAGAGATGTTGCTAGCGCATAAATAGGTAGTAAAATTATAAATAAAAAATAATAGCTTGAATTTGCTTCTTTTTATAGTATTTTGTAACTCATAAAAGGAGTTCTGAATGAAATCATTTCTATCTATTTTTTTTGTTTTTTTAATCACTTCTGCAATTTCTTATGCACAAACCGCCACAACTCCTGAGTCATGCTTTACAATCGGCACAGGGAAATTCGATAAAGGAATACTTTTAAGCTACCTGTGCAAAGAAACAGACATTGTCATACCAAGCACTATTTCAGGAATAGCAGTAACATCAATCGGCGATAATGCATTTAGGGAACGTAACTTAACCTCTGTTATTATTCCAAATACTGTAACAGGAATTCGGACAGGAGCTTTTTTCTTGAACCACATAAGCTCAGTTACAATTCCAAGTAGCGTTACTTATATTTCTGAATTTGCTTTCAACTATAGCGGCCTCAATTCAGTAATAATTTCTAATGGTGTTACCTATATTGGAAATGGAGCCTTTGCTAATAATCAGCTCACTTCAGTTATAATTCCAGATAGTGTAACAAAAATTGAAAGTTGGACTTTTGGCAACAATCAACTTAGCTCAGTTACACTATCAAACAATCTCACTTCAATTCCTGCTTATGCATTTTATAAAAATCAATTAATTGCCGTCGACATTCCAAAAAATATTACATGGATTGATAGTTATGCTTTTGATGAAAATATTCATCTTATAAAAAAACCGTAAGTAATAAAAGCCAATAGAATATCTAATTACCCATTAGTAAGTGTAGGTATTTTAATTTACTAGTGAAGCTCGTGTGCTCTATGGTTCAGGTAATATTGAGCGATTGAATCGGCCAAGGCTTCCGCAGAAATACAGAAGACGGAAGATATCTTACTCACTCATATGGAAAATTTAGAAAAAATTTCTAGCAACAAAGTTTAATCTTCACTAACCTTGACTTCACTCAATTGTAATTAGTTCACACATTTTAATAATCTTTCGGTGTCATAAATGTGAACTCACATTATCTATGACCTGGAATGCATCTTGCTTTGCGCCTTGTAAACAAAGTATTCATTAACCAAATGGGGCCAAAATGCTTACAAACAAAAAACAAATTTTAATAACAACTCTATTCTGCGTGCTCGCAAGCGTAACCGCGACGGCTCAATTAGTACCAGGCCCCTACGTTCCTTATCCGCCTTCACAAGATTCAGGAGACACAGAGTACGGCTTCAGAATCGAAACTGTACTTATTAATAAACAACTTAAACATGCAGATAGCATTTCAGTCCGTAAGGTCACTCAAAATTTAAATCCTGGTGACTTCGTACAAGCCATCGAAATAGATGCCCAGGCCATGCAACCTGGCGCTTACTTTCAAATTATTAAAGATCAAACAGTTATTGATACGCTTCCGCTAACCGCAGGTCTATCTACCATTAGCGTGGATATCCAATTAAGAAATGGTGTCGATTATAAAAGATTGATCGTGCGCTCCATTGGGACATCATACGTGACTCAAATGAGAGTCATTATTGGCGAAGATGGAGATATATTGCAGCCACCTCCTCCGCCACCACCGCCTCCTCCTCATCCAGGATCAGGCTCTGGCGTCGAATCAACTTTTTTAATTACTGAACCTCGATTACCAGGCAGCAATATGCCAATCCGTTTTGATGCTTGGTCTAAAGAAAACGGAGCCTGTAAAGCTCTTGGCTATGAAAGAGCTATACCTAACTCAACTAAATTTAGTGGCCTAACCAATGAATCTGTTATTCTACTGGATGCTTCAGGTCGAATTGAAAAAATGGCCAACATGGATCGAATTACTCAAATGACGTGTATCAGCAGATATTAAGTTTATATTAAAAAATCCCGAAGATTTTCGGGATTTTTTTTAAGACCTAAATAAAACCAGATATCAGGACCTCCGTCGAGTGTAAAACATGATGTTTTTAACCGATACCTCTGTATGACAAATAACACTCAAGAGCCAAACACCGTAGCAAAACGATACCGCACTCAAGAATTAGTTCATGTCGAAATTTGCGGTCGCCAAAATAATAAGATCTTTTGTAAACTCGAAAATTTATCGACAACTGGTTCTTCATTGAAAATTATCAGCGCTAAATTAATTCCTCGTCCAAATGATATTATTAAAATCACAGTCGATCTTAAAACAATTAATAAAACACATACCTTGTATGCTCGAATTGTTTGGATCAACGGTTTAAACTTAGGTGCCACATTTACCAAGCAGTAAGTTTTTTTTAAAAGTCACGCCGTTTTACAATGACCAATTCACCGGGTTCTTTTTTTGTTTAACGAGCCACTGATTTGTTTGAGAAAAAGGTTTGGATCCAAAAAATCCACGATAAGATGATAGGGGCGACGGATGAACGTGCTGAAGTACGAGATGCTTACTTTTATCAATCAATTTTATTTTTAATTGCGCTGCTTTTCCCCATAAAATAAACACGACATGATCATTATTTTTGCTGACTAACTCTATAATTTTATCAGTAAAATTTTCCCACCCTTTTTTTGCGTGTGAGTGAGCTTTATCTTTTTCTACCGTTAAGACAGTGTTCAACAAAAGAACGCCCTGGTTCGCCCACTTGGTTAAGTCACCTGATAATACATTTGAAATTTTTAAATCTGTCTCTAATTCTTTAAAGATATTTTTTAAAGACGGTGGGATTTTGATTCCGGTTTTAACTGAAAAACTTAAGCCGTGAGCCTCGCCATCGCCATGGTAAGGATCTTGACCGAGAATGACCACTTTAACTTTATTTAAATCCACAGTATTTAACGCGTTGAAAATCTCTGAACGATCGGGATAAATAATTTTATTTTTTTTGTATTCTTGATGGAGAAACTTTTCCAAGTCTAAAAAATAGTTTTGATTAAATTCTGATTTTAATACACTTTTCCATAATTCATTTTTAAGAAGCGAGACCAGACTTAAATCCATACCATATTGATACACAAATTTTTTAATTTAGTTAATGGCTATTTTAAACACTTATACATAAAAATATATTTAAAGGTCTTAAGACCTAGAAAACACAGCTCTTTTTCAGTATAATAAAGTTACAACGAATATATGTCTGGAGGTCCCTATGTCTTATGATAATGCTAGAACAAAAAAGAAGAAAGCAACAGTCAAACGCAAAACGGAAAACCACTCTGGATTGATCGAAACTGATTCTGAAGTTAAATCCTATATTTATCAGCAAGTCGCTGATTTTAATCCCTATGTAACCCCACAGACGTTGATTATGGTGGTGGCTCGCGATCCTAAAGAACGTCATATCAATTCAACCGATGAAGAAACTCATCATTATGACGAAGGCCACAATAAAGGTAACCTCAGTCACGAAGAGCTCTCTCAGTATAAGCATCGCATTGCCATAGTTCTTGAAGAAGATGGAGTCACTTTAGAAGCCGAAGCTTATCATGATGATATTTATGAAGCGATTAAGCAGGCAAAGTTAAGTCTTATTGAAAGACTAGCTCAGTGGAATGACGAAATTTCTCAAACTCATGAAAAAACAAATCCTGAATCGGCACCGCAAAATGGACAACTTCATTAATTGAAGTTGTCCTTATTTCTCAATTAATCGTGAATTGATTTATAAGTTAAAGCACCAATCACAGCTCCGACGATAGGTCCTACAATAAATAACCAAACTTGTTCTAAAGCCCATCCACCAACAAAAAGTGCAGGCCCGATACTGCGCGCTGGATTGACTGATGTATTCGTGACCGGGATCGTTACTAAGTGAATTAAGGTCAAAGCTAATCCGATCGCGATCGGCGCAAAACCAGCCGGCGCTTTTTTATCAGTTGAGCTTAAGATAATAAATAAGAAAAAAGCTGTAGCTACAACCTCAGCAATAAGACCCGAAATCATAGAGTATCCACCCGGAGAATGCTCGCCGAAGCCGTTAGCTGCAAAACCCGAAGCTGAAGCATCAAATCCTGCTTTACCTGAAGCAATAACATAAAGAATAGCAGCTCCCACAATACCACCGATAATTTGCGCGATAATATAAGGAACCACTTCATTTTTTGGATGCTTACCTGCGGCAGCTAGACCGATTGTAACAGCCGGATTTAAATGGCAACCAGACACTGCGCCAATAGAATAGGCCATTGTTAGAACTGTTAATCCGAACGCGAACGAAACGCCGAGTAAGCCAATTCCTACGCCAGGAAATGCGGCCGCTAAAACAGCTGATCCACAGCCTCCTAAAACAAGCCATGCTGTACCTATCATTTCTGCCGATAATTTTTTTAAATTCATATGCGTCTCCTTTTAAGTAAGCTTGTGTAAATTTGAGACTCATGTCTAGGTACCAGCCGTTATTTTTATGCAAAGAGAAAAAATATTTATTCAAAATACTGGCTTTTCACTCTCATGTTTTTTACAGAAAGGCCGATAGTTTAAAGACACTGGACCAAAGCCCTGGAGGATTCATGGCAAACCGTAGTTCGATGATGTTAGCAATTTTACTTATCCTGAACCCCGTTATGCTGCTGATGTTTCAAAACTGCTCAACAGCACCGAAAAAAATCGCGATAAACACCATGCCTATTGAGAAACCGCACCGGGAACCAGCCTCAAAGTTTCGAGCCGAGTGAAGACAGACCTAGCCCACCTTCTCTTTAGTCCAGGTCGTTAAAATAACCTTTATGGGCTATTGACTTACACATAAATTACAGTGTAATTTATGTGTATGAAAAAGTCCCTCCCCCCACTCTCTACAAAAGAACGTTCTGTCCTCGAGTTCATCGAAAACGAACTGGTATCAAAGGGTTTATCCCCTTCTTACCAGGAAATATGCGATCATTTTGGTTTCGCATCTTTTAACTCGGTTCAGAACTATCTTAAACAGCTCTCTTCTAAAGGTTATGTGGAACTCCCACAAAACCAAAAGCGAGCTATCCATATTCTGCATTCAGCGAAAGATTTTTCTAAAAATTTAGAAGAACGTTTAAATATTGATTCGGATAAATCAGATTCAAATACTACGGCTATTCCGTTCATGGGTCGCGTGGCTGCCGGCCAGCCCATCGAACGCTTAGCTGAAAATGAATTTATTAATGTCCCTTCAGAATATGTCAAATCACCGGGGAATTACTTCGCGCTTAAAGTCGAAGGCGATTCTATGATCGATGAAGGTATTTTAGACGGAGACTACCTCGTGGTGCTTTCACAAAAGGCCGCGAAAGACGGCGACCTCGTCGTCGCCAGCATCGAAGACGAATCCACGGTAAAAAGATTTTTCCATAAGAAAAATCCGCAATCAGATACAAACGAAAAACAAATTGAACTTCGCCCCGCCAATACAAAACTTAAATCTATGTGGTATCATCCCCAAATGGTCGACGTAAAAGGCTTAGTGAAAGCGTTGTTTAGAAAATACTAATCTATTTCTTAATGAAGTCGTCAGCTTGTTTGCCGACTTCTTTTAAATACTGTCGAACAACATCATAATCGGCATCATTCGCTTTTTTAAAGTCTGTGATGTGATACATCTCGAACATATTCTTTTTCCCGTCAGGCATAGTTAAATACTTTACTAAAGCGTCAGCTACTTTCACTTTTAATTCTTCTGGCAAATCTTTACGGAAAACTAAAGGGTCATTCGGAATCGGCCCGACGATTTGAAGAATTTTAACTTTTTCAAAAATATCGGGAAATTGAGCTCGGACCACCCAACGCGCATCCTTAGGTGTTCCGTCTGAATCAGGTGGCGTGTAAAAAGTCGCCCCAGCGGCAACCTTTTTTTGATAGACAGCGGTCACCACGGCATCGTGGCTTCCGGCAAATATTTTTTCTTTTACGGTTACTTTTTGTTCCGTTAAATAACGAAGGGGAAATAAATATCCCGAAGTTGATACCGGATCGACAAAGGCAAAAGTTTTTCCATTTATTTCTTTAATCGTTTTAGGTCCATCTACACGAGCAATAATTTGACCAAAGTATTCATCTCGACCACGGTTCACTAATTTTAAACGCGGCTGCACATCATATTTTTCTTTAGCTATTATATAACCGAAAGTATTTAAAATTGCTGCATCGGCTCGCTTTGAACCGAAGGCCTCCACCACTGCAATATAATTAGGAGGCAGTTCCACCACGACCGACATATCTAATTCTTTTTCTAAATATTGCTGCAACGCTTTACCGGTTTTTTCTAAACCCAATAAGTCTTGCGCCGGAATAAGATAAAATTTTAACGGATTTTCTTTGCTTCCAATTTCTTTAGATTTGGTGCAACCACTCAAAACAAATAAAACGACTAAAATATTTACAAAAATATCAAATTTGAGGGAGTTGTAGCGGGATGAATATTTTAGT
>CALMPX010000055.1 GCA_937871355.1 uncultured Bdellovibrio sp. | reverse complement strand
TATTCATGAGGCATCTTTCTGATTTCGCACCAGGATCCAACGTGCGATTAAATTAAAAACAAAAACAGTCATTAATAAAATGAAAGCGGCCGCCCAGGCTTGCTTGTGCCATTCTTGAAAAGGACTAATGGCATAATTGTAAATTTGGACAGTGAGACTTGAGGTCGGTTGATTTAATCCTTCGGCCCAGTATTGATTTCCAAAAGCTGTTAATAATAAAGGGGCTGTTTCGCCAGAGACACGTGCAATCGATAAAAGAACTCCGGTAGTGATACTGGGGATGCTTCCTTTTAAGATGATCGATAGAATCACTCGCCAGCGAGGTATACCTAAAGCTAGTCCGGCTTCGCGAATATTTTGTGGTAACAATCGCAAAACTTCTTCGGTTGATTTAACAACGATGGGAAACATCAGTAGGGCTAAGGCTAAAGCTCCGGCATAAGCGGAAAACCCCTTCATGGGAACGACGATCATTGAATACACATAAAGGCCAATCACGATACTGGGAATGCTTGTCATCAAATCTACGATAAATCTAAAAACTGAAGACAGTTTTCCGTGGGGATATTCACTTAAATAAGTCCCACCGAAAATTCCGAGAGGAACGCCTATGACAGAGGCCAGTGCAATCATAGTTAAACTTCCGATAAGCGCATTAGCTATTCCTCCTCCGGATTGTCCCATCGGAGCTGGTAGGGAAGTGAGAAAATCATAACTTAAAGCGCTGTAACCGGATTTAATCACATGAAAGAAAATAATCGCCAATGGAATTATAGCTAAAGTCGTTAAAAAAACTAAAACCACTTTCATGAATTTATTTTTGAATTTACGGCGTGAATATTTCATTAAGCTTCCCGCCGCGCGCGTTTAATAATAAGTCGCGCTCCAAAGTTAACAATCATCGAAATAATTAATAAAGTTAATCCCACCGCAGAAAGGCTAGCGCTGTGAAGATTTGATCCCGCTTCGGCGTATTCATTAGCAATGACGCTGGCCATGGTTGCTGCCGGGGAAAAAAGTGATGAAGAAATATCTGCTCGATTTCCGATGACCATGGTTACCGCCATGGTTTCTCCCATCGCGCGTCCTAAACCCAGGATAATAGCAGCAAATACGCCAGAGAACCCCGGTGCTAGAACAGCCATACGCATGGCTTCCCAATCCGTTGCACCTAAAGCTTTAGCGCCTTCTTGATAAAGCTTCGGAATCGAGCTGAAGATTTCAATCGAAATGGTCGTGATGGTCGGGATAATCATGATGGCTAAAATAATTCCTGCCGTGAATAAACCTAAACCAAAAGGTGGACCTTGAAAAAAAGGAAGAGCTTCCGTGTGCGCACTTAAAAAGGGTTGAATATAATTTTTTATAAAAGGAGCTAAAACGAAAATTCCCCATAAACCGTAAACCACGCTGGGAATAGCGGCCAGTAATTCAATCAAAGTCCGAATGGGGCGGCGAAGTGCTCTTGGACAAATTTGTGTCAGAAACAAAGCGCTTCCTACAGAAATAGGAACGGCAAATAACAAAGCCAAGAACGAAGATACAACTGTTCCATAAACAAAGGCTAATACGCCGTAGGTGTCGGTGGTTGGACTCCATATTGAGTCGGTAAAAAAAGACCAACCTTCATTTATAAAAGTAGGTTGCGCGCTGGTAAAAAGAAAAATAAAAATCGAGATAAATAAAGCGATAATCGCAAATGCCAAAACTCGTAAAGAATTATAAAATAAAAGATCGGAAAATCGAACCTCTTTACGTTTTACAGATAGATGCGAGCGTTTAAAAAACATTAATTAAGCTTGATGGTTTTAACTTTCGCCAGAACAGCATCGCGAAGATCTTTAGGAAGAGGAGAAAAATGCATGTCAGTGGCTAAATCTTGTCCTGATTTTCCTAATGACCAATTTAGCATCTTAACGATTTTTGAACCTTTATCTTTCGGCATCGTTTCATTAATAAGAAGCCAAGTGAATGAAGAAATAGGGTAAGCGCCTTTTATTTCTGAATTTGTAATTGAAAGTTTAAAATCGTTTTTAATGATCTCTTTGATAATTTTTCCACCGGCGGCAGCTGAGACAGATTGCATATTCGCTTCAATGTATTCGCCTGCTTTATTTTGAATGTGAGCAAAGGCTAATTTATTTTGAAGAGCATAAATTAATTCAATATAGCCGACAGCGCCATCAGATTGTTGAACTAGGCCCGCAACGCCAGCGTTTCCTTTAGCGGCCACTGAGCCACGAAACCAATCAACTGTTTTACCAGCTTTATTTTTCCAGTCAGGTGAAACTTTGCTTAAATAATCAGTGAATATGGCTGTTGTTCCTGAACCATCAGCGCGAGTCGCGACAACCACAGCTAATGACGGTAAAGTCACACCGGGATTTAATTTGGCAATTTTTTCGTCGTTCCATTTCTTAATTTTACCCGAAAAAATATCAGCGATGACTTCGCCAGTTAATTTCAAAGGTTGAGCTAATTTTAAATTATAAGTGACAACGACAGCTCCGATCACAGTCGGAATATGGAATACAGGGCCTTTTAAAGCTTTAGTTTCTTCGGCATTCATCGGTGCATCTGTGGCACCA
>CALMPX010000054.1 GCA_937871355.1 uncultured Bdellovibrio sp. | reverse complement strand
CCCAAACTGAAAAATACAATTTAACGGTTCACATGGCGAAAATCATGTTCCTATTTTTATTCTTTATTTCTTCCTTTGCCTTCTTCATGGGAATCTTAAATGCCCTGGGTGAATTCTTTTTACCAGCTATTGCCCCGACATTGTGGAACTTAGCCATGGTTATTTCAACCATTTGGCCCGCAAAATGGCTTAGTCGTGAATCGGCGAACTTTGGCGACCAATTGGCTTGGGGGGTGGTGATCGGCGGAGTTTTACAGTGCGCGATTCTGATTCCGGCTCTTTATAAAAAAGGATATTTTCCAAAGCTGACGACCCAATTTAAAAATCCCGATGTGGCTCGCGTGTTTCGTAATATGGTTCCCGGTCTGATTGGGACGGGGTTATTGCAATTTACTACGGTGATTAATTTACGTTTTTCCTCAAGTCTGCATGAAGGGACCATCTCCTACATAAATTACATCGATCGTTTGATCGAGCTTCCTTTGTCTTTGATTTCGGTCAGTCTGGGAACGGCGTTACTGCCATCACTTTCGAAACTGTGGGCCCAAAATTCTAAGGACGCTATGGCCGAAGAATCTCGTAAATATTTAGAATTAAATTTACTGATTTCTATCGCTGCGGCGTGCGGGCTTTATTCATTAGCTCAGCCGATTGTTCGATTGTTGTTTGGGCGTGGGCATTTTACACCGGAAGATGTTTTAACAGCGTCTGAGATTTTAAAAACATATTGTTGGATTCTCATTTTCGCTAGCGGCGTTCGCGTTTTAACTCCGGCCTATTACGCGGTGAAAAACACCTGGTTACCAGCGGTTATTTCGGCAGGTTGTTTCGTGATTCATATTTTCTTAGCACCTTTTTTGATGTCTAAGTATCAAGTTCATGGCCTGATGATGTCGACCATGTCGACGGCTGGAATCAATATGCTGATGCTTTTGGTTTTGTATAATAAATTTATTTATAAATTTCATTATAAGCAATATTTCAAAAACATATCTAAATTCCTTTTAATTGGTTTAGGTATTTTTGGAATCACTCATATTTATTATTTAATGGAAGGATCGTTTCCTTCGACTACGATTGGCGTTGGTCTTAATTTGATTCTGACGTTAATGGCGGCAGCGGCCATGTTTGTCGTTTCTTGCCATTTCTTGAAAGTGGATTTTATCCATGAAGTGCTCGCTAAAATTCAATCACGATTAAGCCGAGAAAAAAAATAGGGCTATTGCATTAATAGCCCCTTAAAATCATTAATAAGCTCGTGGTGATTACTTTTCTTCTTTTAAGCCTTGGTAAGTATCAAAAATTTTCTGTTGTTTCTCGGCCTCAGCAGACCAACGTTTAACTTCGATCTCATAACCTTTTTTACGATTAGTCCAGTTGGCTTCTTCCGAGGCCACAGTGCGGATAACTTTGATGGTTTCGCCTTCTTGTGTACGTAATTCGCCTTCACGTGATTTCCACGCGACTTTTTCATCGCCCACAGTTTTGAGTTGTTCTTGGTAATTAGCGACAATGGCTGCACGTTGTTCTTGATTCTTTTTGATTTGAGCAATCAAACCTTCAAGTTGTTCAACTTGTTTGGCTTCAAGTGCAATTTTATCTTCTTCGGCTTTAATGTAAGCTTGAATTTCTTTTTCTTGAATAAGAACCTTTTTTAAAGATTCATTGTTTTTTACGATTTCTTGGCTGACATCATTTTTTTGTTTGATGACAGCCGCTTTCGCTTTTGAGATTTCGTTAATGTTGTTGTTAACAACATTTAAATTTTTGTCATATTCATTTTTATTAGCCTTTGAATTTTCAAAGTTCGTTTTGATTTTATCTAAACCCTGTTGAACTTGATAGGGTTCAGCTAAGGCAAGGCTCGTGATGGTTGTAACTAAAGTGGCTATAAATAAATTTTTCATATGCATTCCTTTTATTAAAATTAAATTAGTTAGAGTCCGGTTTTGCGATGCCTGCTGTTTGTCTTTCAGGATTCGAATCACTTTGTTCAGCTGTTTCGTCTTCTTTCGGACAAACGTTCTTTAAAGAAGAGCGGAAGTGTCCAATTTCATCATCCCAAACTTCTTCTTTGAATTTCCATTCGTATCCATCTTTACTTTTTTCAGTCGCCAAGTTACGAGTTTCTTTTTCTTGAGCTTCTCCGCCGGCCATTTGGTAACGGATATGTTCTCCGGCTCCAGAATAAATTTCGTAAGATAAAACTTCATTTTGATCAATAAGACCTTCTAAGACCGAAGAGAACTGAGCGTAACGAGCTTTAAGATTTGAAGACGCTTTCGTAACCAGGTCTTTTTTCTCAGAGACTAAACGAATAACTGCCGCTTCACGCATTTTTTTAATGCCTTCGCGCGCTTTGGCCGTGATTGCGTGTTCTGTACCAATGGCTAAATATTTTTTCTCGGCCGCTTGGATTTCACTTGCGGATTTATTTTGATTTTTAGCAGCGGTGTAAGCATTTTTAGCTTTGAGCATTTCTAAGCGCGCGGTGCGTTCGTTACGAATAAGATCCACTGTAATTTTATTAAAACGAGAATTTTCGTCTTCGTAATTATTGATTTGTTTTTGCACGGAGGTGTAATTCGGGTGACGAGCTAATTCAACCACAAATGATCTTGGCAGTCCTTCGATCTCATTGGCATTGACATTTTTCATCCAAGTTTTGATCAGATCGTAATATTTCATATCGTCGCCGGGTTTCGTTTGGAACGATTTAATATTAGAATAGATTGAAGTGTATTTCTTTTTAAGATCACCTAAAACACTCACACCATCACCGTATTGACATAAATTAAGATATCCCACGGTTCTGACAATATAAGTTTCAGGAGCATAAGCTTTTTGGAAATAGTTTGTATGAAGG
Source organism: uncultured Bdellovibrio sp. (assembly GCA_937871355.1). Taxonomy (GTDB): domain Bacteria; phylum Bdellovibrionota; class Bdellovibrionia; order Bdellovibrionales; family Bdellovibrionaceae; genus Pseudobdellovibrio. The sequence continues at coordinate 2,415 of CALMPX010000054.1, read as the reverse complement.
GCGAACATGTTTCCCGCAGCTCCGATGTTATCGCCGGAAAGGACTTGGGTCCAAGCTTGTTCCACCATACTTTGCAACCATTGACCGCTTGATTTATCAACGCGTAAATAGTTTTTATAGGCATCGGCGTAGTTCGATTTTTGGAAATAGAGACGGGCTAAAGTTAAAGCCGCTAAATTTCTAACAGGATCTTTTTTCTGAGTTTCAATGAGTGGCCATAACATTTCTAAATCTTGAATGGCCACATCAACTTGACCTTGACGGTAGTTGAAAACAGCTTTCAACAAAACACCTTCTTTATACTCAGGAGCCGTCGTTTGAATCAGGCTCAGGCTTTCTTCGACTTCGCCTAAGTTGCCGCGATCCAGATCATACTTAGCTTTTTTAAGTAAGTAAGCCGGGAATAACGCCGTATCGATATCTTGGCCTGTGACTAAAGGATCAATTTTTCCAATGTCAGAAACTTCAAGTAATTTAATATTTTGAACCAAACTTTCAACCGCCATTTTTTTCAAAGTTTGATCTGTAGCTTCAGTCGCCACTTTGATCATCTTATGACGGAACTCAGAATATAGTTTTTGAGCTAACGCCGTTGTGGCGTAATGGTAAGTCGCCTGTTGTTTAAACTGTGGAATATCCATCAGTTCAACAAACAAGGACATCGCCAGATCATACTTTTTATGATAGTCGTTGAAAATCAAAGCTTGAATCATTTTGTATTCTTCAGGTTTAATCTCAACTAAGTTTTGGACTTCGCTCGTTGGTTCAATCGGTGAATAAGTCGGGAACGGTGCAAGAGGTGCAACCACCGGCAATTTGACAACATCACTGACCGTGAATTTTTTAGTTTCGCCGGCTTTGAAGTATTTAGTCAGATCCGGATCAATTTTTACAAATTCAGGCGATGAAATTTTATTAAAGGCTTTGAGGCGATACTCTTTGGCGGGCGGTAAATTTGCTTTATAGTCTTGTGATGTTAACTGGCGTTCTTCACCGATATCTAAAACAGGAATTTCTTTAACTTTAACAGCTTGATTTCCGACTTTTTTCACAAAGTTGAAGACCGGAACGCCGGCTTGACGGTAAGTAAGTTCTGAGGTCGGTTTACGAGCTGGTTTTTTCTCAACAAGCGGTGAGCCCGCATGCGAATAAGAAGATGTAAGCAGTGACATAATGACTGAGAATACGATCACATTTGCATTTTTATAATTAGTCATCTTTTTTCATAATTTACTTCATCCTTTGTGAATCGAGATCGGGGCTCATGTACAATTGGCTTATCGGCTGGTTTCACTAAAATCTTAATTATGTTTCCTTAGTTCGTAAATAGGGTAAGGCCGAACATTATGAGTGTGTTGTTTTTTAGTTTAGTTGTTTCACCTTGAGTCGAGCTGCCTACGTAATAGGGAGCAATTTTTTCGCTATAAAAACTATTTTTAATATCGAGACGAAAAGCAAAGTTTTTAGATATGAACAGCTGTTGCATTACACCTAATTCAAAGTGAGCAGCAGTTTGATGTACTTTCGTATCTTGTCCGATAATCGCAATGCCCATGCTATCTTTGGCTTGAACAACTTGATCATATTCAGACAAACCAAAACCCGCACTAAAACCCATATCAAAATACATAATAGCCATGTTCATGAAAGCCATTTTTGCATAAAATGGTGTGTATGTTAGTCCTAAAGTCATCGCGTTTCCTGGCAAATTATAGTTGGGTCTTGTATTCGCCACGGTACTCTGAAATTCATTAACAGAATCGCTGGATTTGGAACTATTTAGAATATAACTACCTTCGATGCCAAAGTCTTCATTAAAATAATAACCAAAACTTGCGCCAAATGGTTTGCTTTGCGCGAATGGATCATTAACTAATGTTCCATACATAGCTGATAAATAAAATTTACCGGCTTTAGAGAAAGTTCTGTTTTGAATGACAGCGTAATCTTCATCTTTAGCTGACCAGTATTTATCTTCAAGTTTTTTTAGGTCAACTTTGTCAGAACTACGTGGTTGCGTCGGTTGAGCTACGGGGACGATGATGGCTGGTTTAGCTGGAGCTTTGGGAGCTTGAGCTAAGACGGTGAGGGTCGTCATTTGAGCGGCCATGATAAGGAGTGTGTTTTTCAGTGATGTTTTCATATATTGTAACCTCTTTAGTTAGTGCTTTTAAACATGAATGGATAAGTGACCATAACTTTTGTTCCGCCTTTTGGTTCAGGGAACTTCCATTGAGCCACTTTACTTAACATACATGATTCTGTTGGTTGATTTTTCATTTCAGTTTCGGCGATGTTTTGTGTCACCACTTGTCCAGTGCCTGAAATAGTAAATTTGATCGAAATTTTTCCGTGTAATTCAGGACGGGCGGCTAATTGGCGCTCGTAACAAGCTAAGATATGTCCCAATTGGCT
>CALMPX010000053.1 GCA_937871355.1 uncultured Bdellovibrio sp. | reverse complement strand
ATGGGCGATAATGTTTACGCTTCGAAACCGGCCAATCGACCGATCATGGATCAATATGTTAAATTAAATGAAAATATCGACTACTTAGCTTTGCGGGAAGCGGTTCCCTTCATGGCCACTTGGGATGATCATGATTACGGACAGTCCGATGGCGGAGAAGACAATCCCTACAAACAAGAAGCTCGAAAAATTTTTGGACAATATTGGACGTACTTGAAAAACATTATTCCTAAAGACCAAGGAGCGATTTATCACAGTCGCCTCATTGGTGAAGGAAAAAAACGCGTGCAAATCATTATGCTGGATACGCGCTATGATCGCTCACCGTTAGTGAAGGCTCCGGAGCCAGCTCCGGTGATGATTCCCGTCGTACCACCGTTGCCGACAACTCCCATTTTAAATTCAAGTGAAAATAAAGCCGAACTTAAAGCAGACAACAACGCCGCTCCGGTACCCTTACCACCGAAACCAATAACTCCGCCACCGATGCCGAAGATGTATGGCTTAAACTCTGATCCTAAAGCTCACATTTTATCAAATGAGCAATGGAAGTGGCTTGAATCTGAATTAAAAAAGCCCGCCGAATTAAGAATCATTGTTTCATCTATTCAATTTATAGCTGACGATCATGGTTTTGAAAAATGGGGAAACTTCCCGCTAGAAAGAAAAAAATTCTTAGATCTTTTAAATAAAAATAATATTCGCAATGCGGTGATCTTATCCGGCGACCGTCATTTAGCTGCTGTTGCCAAAATTCAGCTGAACAAAAAAACAGAACTTTACGATATCACATCCAGCGCTTTGAATAGACCCACTCCGGCGAAAGAACTGGAAGTCGATCAAACCTACGTCACACCAACCTACTTAGGTATTAACTTTGGCTTAGCAACGATTGATTGGTCGAAACGGCAATTGGAAATTCAGATTATCGGTGAAGATGACAAAGCGCAGATGAATCAAACGATCAAGTTTTAATTATTCTTTCGGAGGCGGAGCCATCCAGCCTTTTTTAACGACATAAGCGAATAATCCTAAACAAATCAAAACCATGAAACCCAGTGATAACCAAAAGCCTTCGGGATGTTTAGTTAACGGCATATATTCGAAATTCATTCCGTAAACTCCAGCAATAAAATTTAAAGGTAAAAAAAACATCGTGAGCACAGTTAAGACGCGCATGATTTCGTTGGTGCGAAATGAGGCTTCATTGGTTTTTTGCGACTGGATACCGATATGAAGATTCAGCAAACTTTGGCTATTTTCAAAAACGTCATCCGCATAAAATTGATAGCGATCAAATTTTTCTTTGATATAACCAAATTGAGTATTATCTAAATTCAGTGTCATCACCGTTTTCATCATCACTTCGGAGGTGAACTTAATCACTTTTTTATACGCTGAAGCTTTACGTTTAAGAATAAAACCATCCTGAAGTAAATTACGAGATCTAACGGATTTTAAAATATTTTCTTCGAAAGATTCGGTCATTTGCTCGAGTTCCAGCAAACGTTGGTCGTAGCTCGTCGCCACTTGCTCGAGTAAAGATTGAAAAAAATATTGGCGCGTAGCCTCTGTAGTTTTTTCCTGCATTTTTTGCGTAACGACGTTGATCTCTTGGAGTGGGAGTCGATGAAAACTATAGATCGTATCCTCTTTCATGAATAAAGCGATTTTGGTCGTCAGCTCTTGGATGGTATCGGCTTGTTTTGGCGCGCCTGATTCAGAAATTCGCAGCATTAGAAAGTAGACATCATTATAGCTATCTAAATGAGGTAAAAAATCAGGATTCAGGCAATTAAGAATCATTCCTTGCGGGACGCCGATGACTTTAGCCATTTCAATCAGCTTCTTTTTAGTCGGCGCGACATGGTCTATCCACTTGATATTCGAAAAACTCACTTCGTTTATAGTCATAAATACCTCTGTAGATTTACATTCCACCCTATTTCAGCTAGTCTGACAAGATGACAAACACAAGACAATACCTCAAAGACTACACGAAGCCTGATTTTTCAATCGATAACTGCCATCTCTATTTTAATTTGCACGAAACGGCGACGATCGTAACGTCGACACTTAAAATGGCGAAGAACACGGATGCTCCGCTGGTTTTAAACGGAGAAAATCTTAAACTTAAAAAAATTAAATTAAATAACGTTGAATTAACTTCGAACGAATTTGAAGTCTCTCAAGTTCACCTAACTATTCTCAAAACTCCGGCCGAATTTACTTTGAACATCGAAGTCGAAATCAATCCTGAATCTAACAAATCCTGCGAAGGTCTCTATCTCAGTGGAGGAATATTCTGCACCCAGTGCGAAGCCGAAAGCTTTCGTAAAATCACCTACTTTTTAGATCGTCCCGATGTCATGACTTCGTACACAGTGGAAATGGAAGCTGATGAGAAAAAATATCCTCTGTTATTATCTAATGGTGATTGTTTAGAAAAAAAATCTTTAGGTGATGGTCGTCACTACGCAAAATGGAATGATCCTCACAAAAAGCCCAGTTACTTATTTGCCCTGGTGGCCGGCGACATGGGTGTCGTAACCGATACATATCAAACAACATCTGGGCGCCAAGTTAAACTCGAAGTCTTCGCTCCGCATGGAAAACAAGAGCGCTGCCTTCACGCCATGAAATCTTTAAAGCAATCGATGAAATGGGATGAAGACACTTACGGACTTGAATATGATTTGAATCAATACATGGTGGTTTCCATTGATGATTTCAATATGGGCGCCATGGAGAATAAAGGTCTTAACGTTTTCAATTCTAAATTAGTTTTAGCGGATACGAAAACGGCCACGGATGATGACTTCCATCAAATTCAATCCGTGATTGGTCACGAATATTTCCATAACTGGTCAGGGAACCGCGTGACCTGCCGTAACTGGTTCGAGCTTTCACTAAAAGAAGGTTTAACTGTTTTCCGTGATCAAGAATTCTCTGGCGACATGACTTCTCGTTCCGTTCAACGTATTCATGATGTGGACTCGCTACGGACCAGACAATTTAGCGAAGACAGTGGTCCTAATGCTCATGCCGTTCGCCCTGAATCCTGCTTAGCGGTCGATAATTTCTATACGGCGACCATTTATGAAAAAGGGGCTGAAGTTATTCGTATGATGCAAACCATTGTGGGCCGCGAAGGCTTTAAAAAAGGAGTGGCACTCTATTTCAAACGTCACGACGGACAAGCCGTCACTATTGAAAACTTTGCGGCAGCGATCAGCGATGCCAACCAAGTCGATTTCACTCAGTTTAAATTATGGTATTCGCAAGCAGGAACTCCATTGGTTCACGTCGAAGAAGATTATGATGGCCTTACAAAAAAGTTTAAAATTAAACTGACTCAATCATGTGACCTCACTTTATCAGAAAAGGAAAAGGCAGGGTTTGTTAAAAAACCATTCTACATTCCATTGCGCTTTGGCTTAATTTTACCTACTGGAGAAACCGTCAAAACATCAACAGATCTGTTAACTTTAACCGAAGTCACTCAGGAATGGACTTTTGATCATGTTCCTGAAAAACCAATTCTTTCCATCAATCGTGAATTTTCGGCTCCTATTAAATTAGTTCAAAATATGAGTGGCGAAAATCTTCTATCTTTAATTAAGTTTGATTCAGATGCCTTCAACCGCCGGGAAGCCTGTATGAAAATGTTATTAGAAGAAGTTCGTCGTTTGATTACCTGTTTCAAAAATAAAACTTCTTTAAAAACAAATCCTGAGGTGATTGAGGCTTTAGGTTATGTTCTTAACGATTCGAAAATTGATCCTCAGATGAAAGAATTAATGCTTTCGTTACCTTCAAATTTGGTGATCGCACAAGAAGAAGAAACGTTAGTACCCGAAGCTTTCGTTCAAGCGAAGAAAACAATTATTACCGACTTTGCCAATCAATTTAAAAATGATTTATTGCGACTCTACAAAGAACATCACCCGCTAAATAGCATTGGTGATCGGGCCTTGAAAAATAAACTTCTCAATTTTATGACTGTTCATGATGACAAAGACAGTTTGAAATTGGCCGAAACACAATATCAAACAGCGCAAAACATGACGGATAAAATTTTTGCTTTAGACAATCTTTGCAATAGCCAGTCTGCTTTTAAAACTCAAGCCATTGAAAACTTCTACGCGGAGTGGTCACATGATTCTGTTGTTTTTAATAAATGGTTAACGGTTTTAGCATCAGCGGTTTACAACCAAGATACATTCAAAGTCATAGAGCAAGCCACGCACAAACCCGCTTTCGATAAAAATAATCCAAATAATTTATATGCGCTTCATCGCGTATTTTCAGTTAACTTTTTACACTTTCATCAAGCTTCAGGTGCCTCATATAAATGGTTTGCTGATGAGATTATTCGCGTCGATCAGTTCAATCCACAAGTCGCCGCACGCTTGGCTTCAGGCTTTAGTTTAACTAAAAAACTACCATCAGATTTAAAAGAAAAATCGAAAAGAGAAATTCAAAGAATTTTAAGCTGGCCCAAATTATCCAAGAATACGCAGGAAATTCTCGAGAAATGTTAAAAGGTAGGCCGTACCTTTTTGCGATTCATCGTGTCTTTTTTAGTCTGCAAAAACGGAGTTTAAACTCAGGCTCTGGTACGAAGATATGGTGGGATAAAAGTTGAGAATACTATTCAAGATCTGATCGCGTTTGTTTTGGTAAACAGATTCGTCATCGTTATCAAAATTATGGGTAAAGTAGGCAAAGTACAACGTGCCGCTACTCAAGCTCGTTGTTCCTGCTACATTGAGCACAGGCACGTCATAAAGTCGTCCCGTTTTTAAAACCATATTATGATTTAAACTCATGGGAATAGTCGGCTCGTATGTTCCGTTGTCTGTGCCGGCGGTCAAAAGCACGTGTCCCATATCAAAATTTAACTGTTGCGATAATACGTTAATAAATTTTAAGGTTTTCAATACAGCCAAACAGCTGCCTAAGTTATCAGTTCTAATACCCATTGAAATAACCGGAAGACCCGACCCTGTTGAGAATTGCAAATCGTTTGAAGTTAAACCCAAACGACTCTGTTGGAATTTTTTAAATTCTGTTTGGCCGCCTAAAATTTTAAATAACATATCCGTCATGTAGTTATTCGAGTTGACGTTGATGTCTTTTAAGTACTTGAGCAACACCGAGGATTTCATTTTAATCACCGAGGTGTAATTATTAATATTTATTTTTTTACTATACGAATAAACCACTTGATCCACCGAAAAAGTATTCGGCACATTAATTACACGATTTTTTTGTTGAGCGAACTGAGCCAAGTTAGCTTTGGCTGTTTCTGTTTGGCTACCCCAATTCGAAGAATTAAAAATAATTCTTAAATTTTCAACCGATTGGTTCAAACTCACCGGGACCTCAGTTAATTCAACATGAGGATCGTTCAGCACGGACAAATACACTCGCGTGGTTTCATCAATAACTAATTGACGAATTTTTAATACACCTTGCGCACGCAAAACCGCCATCGCGTAAAGCATTTTTTCAATGTTTAAAGCGGGATCGTAGTTCGCTTTAAAATAGACATCGTAAACACCATCAGAAACTTTTTTAAAATACCAAAGATTTTCAAATTTATAATCAGGTCCTAATTTATCTAGAGCCCAAGCCGTTAAGAAAACTTTTGAAACGGAAGCCAAAGGGTATTTTTGTGTATCGCGCACTCCATTATACTTTCCCGCTTCGCCATTGACTGATTCGCAATAACTAATCCGTGAGTCATTCATATTCGGAATTGAACGATTCAACTGACCACTGGTGCTTTGCTGAATTTGATTGTTCACTGGAGCAATCATGCTTTGATCAAAACGACGATTCAAATCGGCATTGTGAACCAAAGGGGTCTCTATTCCTTCACCGCTCGATGAACCATCGACCGAAGGCTGACAGGCGGTGAAAGCCGTCAAAGAGAACGCTAAAAAAGGAATCAAAAAAATATTGAATTTTGTGATCTTTTGCATAGGCAGAATATGCCCTATTGAAAATAGCCTGAGAATAGCTATTCCCGGGATTGAAAAAGTTCTATGTGTGACGAGTTCTCATTGACAATTATCGCACTTAAAAACAATATAGGCGCTCTCATATATTGAATATTTTACATTTTTACATATCAGGTGTTTATGTCCAGAGTCGTTTTTGAATACAAAATTAATTCTATTACAGATCACACTGAAACAATCCGTGAATTACATTTAGAATTAACGAATCAGCCTGAATTTAATTTCAAGGCGGGTCAATTCGTCATGCTTCATGTTCCTGTACCAGATGGTGGTAAAGCTTTACTCCGAGCCTATTCCATTGCTTCCAGTGATCAAGACAAAAAGAAATTTTCGCTTTTATTTAAATCAGTCGAAACAGGAAAAGCCACTGAATATGTCTGGGCTTTGAAGGGCGATGAAATTTTAAAGTTCACCGGGCCATTTGGAAAAGTCTTCTTCCAAGAGCCACCCACTGAGCAAATCATTTTCCTGAACACCGGAAGCGGTTTATCTCAACACATGTGTTTTCTTTTATCCAAGATGAATCAATATCCCAACTTAAAATATAAATTATTTTTCGGAATACGCTCTGAAAAAGATATTTACTTTCAAGCTCAGTTAGACGAATTGAAATCAAAACTTCCACACTTTGAATATTCCTATGTACTCAGTCGCCCGTCTGATTCCTGGACAGGTAAAAAAGGTTATGTCCAAAATCACTTATCAGGTATTGATTATAAAAACATTCCAACCACTTTCTACCTCTGTGGAAATGGGGCGATGATTAAAGATGTTAAACATCAGCTTTTAGAAATAGACGGTCTAGACAAAACAAAAGTTTGGTCTGAGGCTTGTGATTAAATGACAGTTTACCGCATGGCCGTTTTAAAACTATTTACCGCTGGTGTGATCTGGGGGCTATCTTTTACGTTGGTTCGCTGGGGCTTAGAAAGCTTCACCACCACGCAGTTATTATTCTGGCGTTTCTTACTAGCTTTCGTCATCGGAGAAGTCTTATTTTTCGCTTTTAATCGAAAAAAAAAAAAAAAATCATATTCTGATATCAGAATTGCTCGCAACACCGGACTGTTCTTAGGGTTATCGCTCTTGTTTCAGATCCACGGTCTTAATTTTACCACAGCCACGAATTCAGCTTTCATCACAGCCACGTATGTCGTGATGATTCCCTTTGTCGCCTATATTTTATTTAAACAAAAAATTCAAAAATACGATGTGGCCCTAGCTGTTATGGCTTTATCCGGAATGATTTTGCTGCTGAATGTTTTTAAAGATTCGACTT
>CALMPX010000052.1 GCA_937871355.1 uncultured Bdellovibrio sp. | reverse complement strand
AACCTGAAGATGATTCAGATAAGCAGTAGGCTCCCACCCAGTCTTTGGCTAACTTAGGTAAATATTTTTCTTTGATTCCGTCGTTTCCGTATTTGATCACAGCGTTTGTAACTAATGTATTTTGAACATCGCAAAGAACAGAAACAGAACCGTCAACACGGCCAATTTCTTCGATCGCGATACAAGCCATAGTGAACGTTGATCCGGCTCCGCCGAATTTTTCTGGTGATTCAATTCCCATTAATCCCATTTCAAATAATTTCCCAACTATTTCAGGTTTCATTTGGGCGGCTTCGTCCATATGAGTGACGTGAGGTTTGATTTCAGCTTCCACAAAACTTCGAACAGCGTCACGGAAAGCGACTTCGTCTTCGGACCACATCGTTAAAGCGGGACGGGCATTTTCAACTGACATAAAATCTCCTTAAATTATAATTCTTAAAATTTGATTGAGCGAAAACACCTTACGGTTATTAGTTAAATTGTTCAAGTAACGCGAAGTATTATTTGAAGAATTTCTTATGAGTAAAGTGATGGCATAACTAAGTTTTTCTCGACAAGAGTCTAGGTATTGGTGACCATAATACCTATACATCAAGGATGGTCTAAAAATATGGATATTGTAGCAATCGGTGGAAAATTAGGTTTGTTTTTTGTACCGTTTTTATTTGCGCTTTGCTTTCACGAATTTGCACACGGCTTAGTTGCAAAATGGCGCGGAGACAATACCGCTGAAAGAATGGGTCGTCTAACTTTAAATCCTCTGGCTCACGCTGATATTTTAGGAACTTTTATCCTACCGATCTCATCGATAGTCTTCGGAATTCCATTATTCTTCGGCTGGGCCAAGCCTGTTCCGGTCGACCCTCGAAATTTAAAAAATGTGCGAACGGATATGTTTTGGATTGCTTTGGCAGGGCCGGCATCGAATATTATTTTGGCGGTGGTCTCGGCGGTGGTCTTATTCTTTTTGATTCGTACTCCTGTGCTCATCGAATATCATCAAACGATTTCTCAGATGTTGCAGATGTTCATTTTGACTAATTTATTTTTAGCCGTGTTCAATATTATACCACTTCACCCGTTGGATGGAGGCAAAGTTTTAGCTCGTTTTTTGCCTGCTCGTATTAACTACAAATTGGAACAAAATGAACAAATGACCTCATTAGTTCTCATGGTGCTTTTAATTTCAGGAGCCTTAAGTGTACTCAGAATTCCTGTATTTTTTATCTTCGGAATTCTGATGAATTTTGTAGGCGCTGGAAATTCAATTTTATGATCGGAGTTAATCTTTGTGCAATCATAAAAGAATTGTTGAATAACCCTAAAACGCTTGTTTCAATAATTTCTGCTGGATGCAAAGTAGCTCGTACGGACGCGAGAACTAATTTTGACGATAAAACAGATGGGATGAAATTGCGATGAGTATACGCGTTCAGCTACAGCAATTCGAAGGGCCACTTGATTTACTTCTTTATTTAATTCGTAAAGAAGAAATGGATATTTTTAATATCAACGTGGTTGAAATCACAAAACAATATCTTGATTTTATTAAATTAATGAAAGAATTCGATATTGAAGTCGCTGGTGATTTTATCGCTATGGCTTCGACCTTGATTCATATTAAATCAAAAATGTTATTACCTCAGTATGATGAAAACGGTGAAATCGTTGACCAAGAAGATCCACGCAAAGTTCTTGTTCAAAAACTTCTCGAGTACGAAAAATACAAAGAAGCGGCAAAAGCATTGTACGAGCGACCTTTGTTAAATCGTGATCTTTGGGCTCGAGGTTTTCGTGAGAAAATTGAAATTAAAGACGACGAAATCGAATTAGAAGAAAACGCCTTATTTTCTCTCATAGGTTCTTTCCGTAAGGCTATGAAGTCAATGTACAAACGAGTTCATAAAGTGAACGTCAAACTCCAATCAATTGCCAATAGGATCATGGAAATGAAACACAAACTGATTGTGGGAAAACAAGTTTCCATGTCAGAACTCTTTAATGATTCGATCACTGATGTTAAAGAAAAATCACGTAATATTTTGATTACATTTTTATCGCTACTAGAATTAGGAAAAATGGAATTAGTTTCAATTTATCAAACTGAAACTTACGGTGAAATTTATATTAACACTAAAAAAGAAATTGATGATGATGTGGTTTCAAAAGCTGAAAACTACGACAACATTAACGCAGACAGCATCGCTCTCAATTTAATTCAAAGAAATAGCAATGTATTAACAGAAGCTGAAGTGGAAGAAATTGAAGCTGAAACTCAATTTGAATTAACGGAAAACTTAGACGATTTATCGCTCATTGATAAAGCTGAAGTTCTTTTGACTGAAGATATGGCCACAGATGAAGAAATCTGGGCGGCCGAAACAGAAGAATCATCGTTTGAACGAGCAATTGAAACTGAGCCTAACGGCGAAACAGAAGCAGAGGCATAGAATAGATATGGCAAAAAATAAAAAGAATTCTCAAGTGGTCGAAAACGAAGATAAAAACAACGCTCTCTCAGAGATCCTGTCAGATATTTCTGTTGAATCAGCGATTTTTCTTCAAGAGGAAGAAATAACTGAAGGTTTTTTACCTGAAATCAAAGCCGAAGATACTGAAATGGAATTAGACGGTTTAGAAGATGTAGAGCAAATCGATCTCGAGGGTTCTGAATTAGCCGAATTTGAATCCGTTGAAATTGATGAAATTAACTTTATCGAAGACGAACGTGCTGAAAGCATCATTGAAAGTATTTTATTCGCCAGCGATCGCCCCGTGAGTCTCGCGACGATCACAGAAGTTTTTAAAGGTACGAATATAAAAAAAGCTCACGTTCGCCGTGCTCTTGAAAGTTTGGCTGTTGAATACGCTGGTGGAAGACGTGGAATCACTTTAGAAGAAATCACGGGTGGTTACCAATTAAGAACCAAAATTGATAATATGAATTTCCTCAAAGGAACAGTTAAAGCTCGTCCATTCAAGTTATCGGGTCCGGCCTTAGAAACTTTATCTATTCTGGCTTACAAACAACCGGTTGTAAAATCAGAAATTGATCAAATTCGCGGAGTTGAATCAGGTCACTTATTACGAGCCTTAATGGAAAAAGGCCTTTGCACGTTCGAAGGTAAAGCCGAAAACTTACCAGGGCGTCCGATGCAATATGGAACAACTCGCAAATTCTTAGAAATTTTCGGTTTACGTAATATCAAAGAATTGCCAACTCTTTCGCAGATCGATGAATTGTTACCAGAGGGCATTACTGAAGAAGAAGCCAAACCGACTTTGTCGATGGTGACGGATTCAATGTCAGAACATGTGACTGATATCAGTTACTCTCAAGGTGAAGAAGAGCTGAATAAAATTGAAGGGGAGCTTTCTGAGATATCAACATCTTCAGATTTTTTCGAGCAAGAGAAAATTCGTCAAAAAATGAAAAAAGATGCAGATAAAGCTCAGGATATTCGTGATGCACTTATTATG
>CALMPX010000051.1 GCA_937871355.1 uncultured Bdellovibrio sp. | reverse complement strand
AATTCCAACACCTGACAACGACTTAATAAGGCTTTGTTTAATTCATAACTTGGATATTCAGTTGTTGCACCGACTAAGTACACATCTCCCCGTTCAACATAAGGAAGCAAAACATCCTGCTGTGTTTTATTGAAACGATGTATTTCATCAACGAATAAAATTGTTTTTTGACGTTGTTCAAGTTTATGAGCTCGTCCCGCTTCACAAGCTGCCTTTAATTCTTTAACGCCGGCATCGACGGCATTCAACTGAAGGAAGTTCGATTTATTTTGTTTTGCCAAATTTAATGCAAATGTCGTTTTACCTGTTCCCGGAGGACCCCATAAAATAAGATTTAATAACTGCCCGTTATTGAGCAGCGAAAGAATAGGTGATTTTGAATTAAAGAGATGGCCTTGCCCCATGAGACCGCTTAAATCCTTTGGGCGGGATCTTTCAGCAAGTGGCAACAAATCTTTAGATTCAGAGAATGAAAACAAGTCTGACATTCATAAAGTTCTAGTCGACAACCTCGCTAAATTGCAATAGCTTTTTAAGCGTCACAAGCGAGGTAAGCATGCATCAAAACAAAGGCCCGGTTTATTACAGTCAGTATCTTATGCTTGATAAGCTCCTTTCAGCGCAGGAACCATTAAGCCGTAAATATGCCTCTCCTGAAATTCCAGAAGCCCATGATGAAATGCTTTTCATCGTCGTTCACCAATCTTACGAAATTTGGTTCAAACAAATGCTTCATGATTTGAATTCAATTTTAGATGTTTTCAACCAACCGATCGTACAAGATCAATCCTTTGGCATGATTACCAATCGATTAAATCGAATTACTAAAATTCAACGCATGATTTTAGGCTACATGGATATTTTAGAAACCATGACTCCGATGGAGTTTCTAGAATTTAGAAATTTACTCATCCCCGCCTCTGGTTTTCAAAGCACTCAGTTTCGTGAAATTGAAATTAAACTCGGTTTAAAAACCACGGACCGTGAATCCGTCGACCGTGAATTTTTCCTGGGCCGATTGTCGGCCAAAGACAAAGACATACTTGTTAAATTAGAATCTGAATCATCATTATTTGATCTGATGGAAAAATGGCTAGAACGAACTCCTTACACTAACCAAAATACTTTTAATTTCTGGGAAGAGTACAAAAAGGCCATTCACAACACGCTGGAACAAGATCGCAAAACGATAGAAACTAATGCCGCCGGACTGACTGACGAAAATAAAAAAATACAATTAGAAAATCTTAAAGTGACCGAATACAGTTTTTTGAGTCTGTTTGATAAAGATAAACACGACGAAGTGGTTAAAGCCGGAAAACGAAAACTTTCGCAAAAAGCGATATTAAATGCTCTTTTCATTTTATTATACCGCGACGAACCCATGCTGTCTCTTCCGCACAAAATGATTTCATTACTCATGGATATCGACGAGAACTTCACCACGTGGCGCTACCGCCATGCACTGATGGCTCAACGCATGCTAGGAACTAAAATTGGAACTGGTGGATCATCTGGGCATGAATATTTAAAAAAGGCCGCCGATACGAATAAAGCATTTAAAGATTTATTTAATTTATCCACCTACATTTTACCTAAAAGCTTGTTGCCGCAGCTCCCCGAACAGGTCAAAAAACAACTTAATTTTCAAAATGTATAAAAAATATTATTCTCAATTTTTAAAAGCGAATGAAGGCAAACAACATTACACAGCTCATAGTCATCACTATTGGCCCGATGTCACTTTCGACGCCATGATGGAATACTGGAATGATTCAGCCCGATTAGTCGATGACAAATGGGCTTACATTTTAGGAACTAAAGTTCCGGCCACGCAGAAACTGATCGCAAAGGTTCTTAACTTCTCAAATCCAGAAAATATTTGCTTTGCTCCGAATACACATGATCTATTCACTCGCGTTTTATCAAGCTTTCAAAATAAGAAAATTAAAATCCTGACCACCGATTCGGAATTTTACAGTTTCTCGAGACAAGTCAATTGGATGAGTGAACTTAAATTGATTGACCTGATCGTTGTTCCGAGCGCTCCTTATGACACTTTTAACGAGAGATTTAAAACAGAAATTCAAAAAAATGATTTTGACGTCATCTTTTTCAGCCAAGTCTTTTTTAATTCGGCTATCATCGTCGATGATCTAGAATCTATTGTTCAATCCGTTGAAAATGAAAAAACCATCATCTTCATCGATGGCTACCACGGCTTCATGGCTGTACCAACTGATTTATCTCAAATTGAAAATCGTGTTTTCTATATCGCTGGGTCTTATAAATATGCCCAGGGCGGCGAAGGCTGCTGTTTTATGACGATTCCCCAGAACTGTCCTGTTGTACCGACGTTAACCGGATGGTATGCCGGCTTCCAAGACTTAGAGAACAATAATAGTCATATAACATTTAACAAAAATGGTTCTCGCTTCGCTGGATCATCAATGGACTATACTGCTTTATATCGTCTTCATGCCGTACTCAAGCTTTATGCAGATCACCACATCAGCGTCGATGAAATACATGCCTTTGTTCAAAAGCTACAAAAGAATTTTCTAAACTACATCGATGAAATTAAACACCCTCATATTCATCGTAAAAACTTATTAATGCTTGATCCGTACAACCATGGTCATTTTTTATCCTTTAAAATGCCCTCCGTTGAAATTTGCAAAGAAGTGAAAGCCGAATTATTAGCGAAGAACGTAATCACCGATTCACGTGGTACTATTTTGCGATTTGGTTTTGCCATTTATCAAAATGAAAAACCAGTTTTTTAGAGCCAAGAAAATTTCCTTGCTCGTCAATAACTTAGACACAGCTGTTTAAATTGTTGATATTCCACAACTTTCCGTATGATCTTGCAGCTAGTGACCGGCGCCCTTAATAGCTAAGACTATTCCAGTGATTTTTACTTGGTTTATGATATAATGCCTTCATGAGATTTATAAATTACATATTTACGGCTTTGTTTATAACCGTTTCGATTGGGTGCGGTGATCACTTTGAATCACAATCAGTCAACGATCCTATTCAGTCTTTTAATAATAAAATGGAATACACTGGAAAATTTAAAATTAAGTGTCAGATCGAACTCACCTCTGATACCGAACGCATTTCTTTTTTTAAAGAATCATCTGTTTTTAATTATGATAACTTAACGTCTGCTGAATCTCAGGTTGTTGTTTCGATACCGCCTTATAATTTAGTAGCTAAATTTGTAGATCGCACTGAAACAGTTCTCAATATCGATCCGACATACTGCGTGAATTTCTACAATGAATCTGATAGTCATCAAATCTATTGCGAAAAAGACGGTGTGGCCTTAGGGCACATGCTCCAAAATGGATTGATCAGCTTACCGTATTTAAGAACGGCGCTTTTAGATGAAAAGTATAATTACAACGAAACTGAATTTAAAAAAGCTCGTGCCGAGTGCTTTCTCGAGAATGCTAAATAGCATTCAAACGCTTTTCAAAAAAAGAGCAATCGTATCCATTATCTCGGCAACCGCTGTTTCAGATTGTAGATTCACCCATTTCGTATCAGGATCCCGCTTAAACCAGTTCTTTTGTTTTTTCGTTAGCTGTCTGGTGCTTTGATTAATCATCGCTTCGAGATCAGATTCTGCGATACGACCCGCTAAATATTCTTTGATTTCGAAATACCCGATACTGTTCACCGGAGCCCAATCTGCATGCCCCTCATTGATCAAAGATTTCACTTCATCGATAAATCCTGCCTTAAGCATTTTTTTTTTTTTTTTAGCGATATTTTCCTTAAGAACTTCGCGGTCGACATCTACCCCAATTTTGATGCTAGGAAAAGGAAGCTTAAGCTTAGTTTCCGCATCATCGTTCAGTAACGACTGAATTTTTAATTCAGACATTTTCAAATTAAATGCACGTTTAACTTCCAGTGCACGACCGATGCGATAAGCATCGTTAATATGAATTTTTGTTTCAGGATCGAAATCAGTCAGCTCTTTATAAGCTTTTTCATTTCCGTGCTCTTTAATTTCCGCTTCGATGTTTTGTTTTAATTGAGGATCAATTTGCGGGACATCGTACATCCCTTTTTCCAGAGCTTGAACGTAGAATCCAGTTCCGCCTACGATGATCAATGGAAATTTTAAATCTTTTTTTGTTTCGATCAGGTCATGAAAATCACGAAGGAATTTCCCTGCTGTCATTTCAGTCGGTGGATTCACGTAGGAATATAAATAATGAGGTGCTCGCTTGAGATCTTCATCACTAGGACCTGCTGATCCTATTTTTAAATGCGTGTAGAATTGAATACTATCACAATTAATAATACTGCCACCAAATTTTTGGGCGATGGAGATGGCTAACTGACTTTTGCCGGCAGCTGTAGGTCCTACAACAAAAATCGCTTTCATTAATTGATTCGTCCGAACTTTTTCTCGATTTCGTTGAATCCAAATTCAACGGTAACCGGACGACCATGAGGACAGAAACTCGACAATGGAAATTGATCCATCTCAACGAGCAACTGCTTCATCTCTTCTTTACTGAGGCTTTGTCCGGCGCGCACCACCGAATGACAAGCCATGGTCGCAAAAATATCACCTATAATTTTCTCGATGCGATGAGAACCACCGTGATCTAATAATTCTTGGGACATTTTTTCTAAAACGAAGGGATAAACAGAATCTTTAATAAAAGTAGGAGATGATTTCACACCAATAACTTGGGGCCCCATCATTTCGAAATCGATTCCCATATTTCTCATCTCTGTTTGCACTGTCATAAGAGCTTCTATTTTTTCCACGGAGAGATCAATGGCTAATGGAAACAAGAAATCTTGCACATCCATCTTCGCATCGTATTCATGATCAATATGGGATTGCTTCCATCGATTCATCAACTTTTCATAGGCGACTCGTTCATGGGCGGCATGTTGATCCACTAAAATCATTTTATCGTCTTTTTGACAGACAATATACGTTTGATTGATCTGTCCGATGACATCGAATTGTGACCAGTAGGTTTGGCTTGTAAAAACGGGCGTCGTCGTGGTCGGAGTGAACGCCGGTGAAGGTTGAATTTGATTCAATGTCGAAATATCAAAAGTTTTCTTTTTCTGAACCGTTTTTGTTATAGCAGAATCGACAAAAAATAAATTCTCTATTTTTTCATCTTTAAATGTCGGTATAAATGTATTTTTATATTCATTCGTCGAAGGCACATCGGTTTTTACAATCCACGGGGCGCGCTCTAATCCATCTCGCAGTCCGGCCTGAACAGATCGAAACGCCAAGTTAGCATCTTGGAATTTAACTTGGCTTTTGGTGGGATGAATATTCACGTCGATATTTTCAGGATCACAATTTAAAAAAACCGCACAGATCGGGTATTCGCCGTGCATCAGAAGACTGCGATGAGCTTCCATGACCGCCGCTTGAAGGCCACGATCTTGAATCCAGCGATTTTGCGCAAAGATCCAAATATTTTTTGATG
>CALMPX010000050.1 GCA_937871355.1 uncultured Bdellovibrio sp. | reverse complement strand
AATCGAGATACGTGTGACCGGATCTCCGTAGGTTCCGTCTCCGCCGGCCGCACAGTAAGTGCATTTTAAATTACAGACTTGAGTGACATTCAAAGTGATGCTCCGAATTTCAAAACTAATTTCGCCAGATCTGGCGTCGGCGTTGACTTCATTATTCCAATCGCTCAGTTGATCATGGGCTTCAACATCGAGAGTTTTTTTAAAAGCAGGAATTTCACCATCCGAAACTGTAATTTCAGACATTTCATCGAAGGCTTCTTTAGATACTTCGGCCACTTCAAGATTTGAGGCGTGAAAACCTACATAGCGAGAAAGTCCGTTAGGATCTATTTCCTCGAATGCGATAATGTCTTGATAGCGTTTTAATTTACTAGATATCATAGACAATATTATATCTTGTTGCGTGGTTTTAGTACACTTTATAAATTATTCTACGATTAAATTTACTTTTTCTTTGAGGTCAGGGAATTCATATTCTTTAGATTTAACGCCTTCAGGCCATAAATAGTCTTCGGATCCGTATTTAAGAGCGGCTATTTTCATATAGTTTCCCCATATCGGAACAGCACCCGAAGCGCCGGTTAAAGTTGTTGGTAAGTTGAGATCAAAGCCAATCCATACAACTGTGGTGATGTTCGGTGTGTATCCGGTGAACCAGGTGTCCTTACCTTGAGAAGTTGTACCCGTTTTTCCCGCTGATATTTTTGAAAATGGTAAACTTGCGAGCGCTTTAGCTGTTCCATTTTGAACACCTTGTTTCATCATTCCGATGAGTTCAGCCGATTTTTTAAGATCGATAACTTGTTCTCCTTCGGTTGAATTTTCAGTGAAAACAACTTGTCCTGCTTCATCTTCAATGGCTTTTATGAAGGTTAATTTTTTGTAATTACCTAAGCGGGCCAAGGTTTGGTAAGCCTGTAAAACTTCGAAGGGCGTGTGCTCAGAAACACCTAAAGCGACCGCGGGTAAAACTGGAATTTCAGATTTGAATCCCGCTTTTCTCATCACCGGAATAATATTATTAAGTTCTGCTTTTTGAGCCACTTGGGCCGCTGGTGAGTTAAGACTTTCTTTTAAAGCGTAATAGTAAGGAACAGGTCCACGAAATTTCTTGTCGTAATTGACCGGAGTCCATTTTTTCTTGTCATACTCCCAGGTGAATGGTTCGTCTGACAGCATGGTTGTTGGTGTAAAATCACCGTAAATTAATCCCGATAAATAAATAAATGGTTTGACCAGGGATCCAATTTGACGACGGCTATTAAGGGCTCGATTGTACTGCGTGGTTTTATAATTTTGGCCTCCGACGAAAACATTAACGTGTCCGGTTTTATTTTCTGTCGATAGAATGGAGCCCTGCAATTCGACTCCGCTGGTTTTTTGCATTTTTAATTTTTCTCGAGAATAAGTGACTTTGAGAATACCTTCGGTCAGTGCGGTTTGAGCTGCATTTTGCAGTCCCACATCAAGAGTGGTGTAGAACGATTTGCCTTCGGTTTCAATTCCTAACTCTTGGGCTTGATTGCGAACAGCTTCAAAAAAATACGGTGCTGTTTCGGAAGCGCGCAGTTGATTAGCCGGGGGAAGCGGGTAGGCGATAGCTTCGGCGTGTTGCTCGGGTGAAATAAGCTGAAGTTCTAACATTTTTTTTAAAACTAGAGCGCGACGGTTTGTGGCGTGGTCAACTTTTTTCCAAGGGTTGTTCAGTAAGGGATTGTTGATGATGGCGGCCAGCAAAGCACATTCGGGAATATTTAATTGATCAATTGATTTTCCAAAATAATATTGGCTGGCGGCGGGAAACCCGCGAACTTGAAAGACGCCGGATTGACCCATATAAATAATATTCAGATAGGTTTCTAAAATTTCATCTTTGGTCCATTGACTTTCAAGACGAATAGCCATGTACAGTTCTTTGGCTTTACGAGAAAAACTTTTTTCAGGCGTGAGAAAATAATTTTTGACCAATTGCTGAGTGATCGTGCTTCCACCTTGGGCTTTACGCAACGTCATTATATTTTTAAGAACGGCGCGTGCTAATCCCGTGTAACTGACTCCGGAATGATCAAGAAAATCATTATCTTCAATCGCCATGACCGCGTTCATGCATGCGACCGGTATATCAGATAGTTTTTTTTGCTCTTGAAT
>CALMPX010000049.1 GCA_937871355.1 uncultured Bdellovibrio sp. | reverse complement strand
GAAAAATTATGTAACAACTTTAAAGGTCAATACATTCATTTAGGCGTAGACACAAAACTAAGCATTAATCCTTTTGATTTACCCGTCGGTGAAACCGTACCAACAAGTCAAAAAATTAAATTTTTACTCAGCCTTGTTGAAATCATGACTAAAGAGAATGAACAAGAACAACTCGGAAAACTTGAAAAATCTTTGATTGAATCAGCTATTGAAGAAGTTTATCGAACTTCTCAAAGTCCCCGCTTGTCTGATTTAAAAGAGATTTTGTTACATCATTCTGAAAAGTCATTAGTTCGCATTGGAAAAATACTTAAAAGCTGGTGCGGAGATTCTGCTTACGGGAAATTTGTAGACCAACCCACGACCTTAAAGCTGAACTCTCATATAGTAAGTTTTGATCTTAAGGGAATGGATGATTACAAAGACCTTCAATCAGCCTGTTTATTTATTATCACTGATTTTATTTGGAGAGAGGTTCAACAAGACCGATCAAAAATGAAATTTCTTGTCTTTGATGAATGCTGGAAATTGATGGAAAATGATTCAGCTCAAATTTTTATAAGTGAGGTCTTTAGAACTTTCAGAAAATACATGGCCTCTGTTATAGCCATTTCACAAAACATGGATGACTTTGCAAAAAGTAAAATTGCTTCCGCTATTTTACCGAATTCATCTATCAAATGGGTTTTAAAACAAAAAGGCTCTGACTTTGAACGGCTAAAAGATATTTTAAATTTGAATCCGAATGAAATTCAACTTATCCAAAGTCTTTCACAAGAGCGCGGGGTTTATTCTGAAGCCTTTTTGATGGCTGAAGATAATAAATCTGTCGTTTTGATTGAATCCTCTCCGCTCGAGTACTGGCTAGCTACGACTGATGGACGCGACCTAGGTAAAATTCAAGACTACAAATTAAAATATCCTGATCTTGATGAATTATCTTTACTTAAAAAACTGGCCTTAGATTATCCCATCGGATTTGCAGCCGCTCAAAACAACAACGGATCAAAAGCCATATGAAAAAATCACTTATGTACTTATTGATTCCGTTTGCATTTTTATTTCCAATTCAATCGAAAGCTGATTTCTTTGGAGGAGATCTTATTTATTTAGCGCAGATTTTAGAGAATGCCATTCGCCAATACAAGGAACTTCAAGGCATTATGCAAAACAATAAAGACCAGCTAGAACTTATGCGTGCGATCAATCAAGGAATTAATGATTCCTTGAATTTGGTTAGAACTGTTTATCCTAATATAGACTCGGGCGTTTATAACGATTGGTCTAATATTAATGATTCAGTTAAAAAACTGACTGATCTTTACGGCGAGATCACCCAATCTCCGATGAAGCGGATTTATCAAGATACGGATCAAAGTGTTGCGGAAGCCATTACACTAAATAACGATATCTACAAATACACAAAAAACATCGATGAACTTGGCGAAGTGATCAAAGATGTCAGTCACGACGTATCCCCCGGAGGAGCACAAAAGTTGACTGCACAAACTTTAGGGGTCGTTCTGCACGTGATGAATCAAACTTTAAGGACCCAGGCGACAGGATTAAAACTACAAGCTCAATCCATAGCACTTAATAATAAAAAAGAAAAAGATGCCACTCGTGAATATTTAGACACTGCTCGCACGCTGAAACAGGCCATGAAATCAAAATCTTTCGATTTTCAATCGCCACGATTTTAAAGGTTAAATATTATGTTTACAGATATGAACTGGTTAGCCTTAGAGGCTAAAAAAATTCACGATATCTTTAGTTCCTACTTTTATCTTTTAGTCACAGTTTTATTACTTTTAGGTATTGTGATCGAATACTTTAAATGGCCCGTTGGCCAAGTCCCTCATTTTTCAGTTCTCATCGGAAGAGCCGTCATTGCTGCTATACTACTTCACGCTTATCCTGAAATAACAAATATGATCGCTGATGTGACAGACTCTGTTGCGCAAAGATTAGGTGATCTGAATAACTTTAAACTTATTCTTGATCGCATGGGCGATAAACTCGGTGAACTCAGTTGGTCTTGGGTTTCCATCAAAGAATCCATCATGTTACTTTTAAGTTTTGTGACGTTTTTCATTCTGTATATCTCAATATACATCGCTGACAGCTTTTATATATTTGTATGGGTTGTGCTTTATGTGTTTTCACCATTACTGATTGCACTTTATGTACTTCCCGTCACAGCTTCTGCGACTTCGTCACTATTTAGATCACTTTTTGAAGTTGCTGCATGGAAAATAGTATGGAGCGTGATCGCCACACTTTTATGGAGTGCCGCTTTAAGTAAAATCAACCAAGAAGAAAGCCAAATTAATTTTTTAACAGCCATATGTTTTAATATTATTCTGGCCGGATCATTGCTACTTACTCCGTTTCTTGTGCACGGATTAATGGGTGCAGGAATGGCACAAATGACTAAAGATTTAGGATCGCTTGCCATTGGTGGACTGACTTTAAATCCAGGAACTGCCGTTGCTGCTTCGAAAGCTATTATAGATCGAAGTCTGCCTGGCCAATCACCGCAAAGTTCGCACAGAAATCATTACAAAAAATTTTCAGCCTCAAATAGTTCTCCAAAAAAAGTAATTAAGTCTTAAACAAAAGGATTTTAAAAAATGAAATACACTTACGCATGGTCAGAAATGGCATCTCAGAATCGCACGCTAAAAACAGTCACTTTTTTCTTATTTATTCTATGTCTTGCATTATCCATCATCACTTTAAAAATGAGTTTTAAAGAAGCTTTGATTATTGATCGTGGATGCTTCTCTAAATCGGTTAACGCATCTAAAGATGAAAGGTCGTTTACTGAAATTGAAAGCTTCATTAAGCAAGCTCTCGCTGAAAGATTTGATTCAGATTATTCAATGAATAAAGGATTTATCTCGAACGATGAGAAGAAACTAAAAGATTTAGAACAAAAAGATTTTTTATCACGAAATATCAAACAAAAAATTATCGTGAATAGTGTGACTCAAACTAAAAATGGCTTTGTTATCGACACAGATCGTTTGATTTCAGTTGGTGACATCCGATCAGCTTTTCGATTCCCACTCATCGTTCAAATTGAGCCTCAGAAGCGCACAGAATCAAATCCCTATGGATTAACTCTCATTTCTACTCAAACAATTAATGAAAAGGTCAAATCCGATGAAAAATAACTTACCAGAAAATAAAAGTTTTAAATCGCAAGTATTATGTTTCATTCGTGAATTTATTAACATCGTAAGTATTACTACTTTAATTTGCTTAGCTATCTGGTTACTTCTTCATGCTAATGAAGTTCAAGCGAAAACAGAAATTCGCGTATCAAAGCAGCCTAAGATTAAAAATGTATATTGCGACGATTCAAAAATGGTTCCTATTTTAGTTAAACCATCTTTTACCACTATTTTAAATTTTCCAGTTAAACCTGATAGTGTTGTATTAGGAAGTCAGAAACTGTTTTCAATCGATTATATTAAAAGTGATTTAGCCATTAACAGCCTGACGTCTCATTCAAAAACAAATCTGTTTGTATATCTCTTTGGCCGTAGATGCGGATTTGAATTAAAAACCTCTCATGGCGATCACGATAATCTCGTTCTTGTTCGTGATCCTGAGGAAAATAAAATCAAAGTGCAAGTTCAGTAAATTTTATGAATGAAGAAGTCCAAGTTAAATCAGTTAAAAATAATGGAGCCGAGTCCCGCTGGGGACTTGGTTCTTTCATCTATCAAACTGAAGGCAAAAAAAGAAGTCTCAACACTAAACTCGTCATCGTGAGTTTAAGCATTTTTATTATATTCAGTACGATCTACTCTTTAACTTCAGCTTTTTTTAATCCATCTCAAATAGGAAACGAAGTCATTGGCTTAAAAACAATATCAGATCAGTCAGATCAAACTGATTTGATCCAATTAAATTCCAATCCCCAAACTATTAGAAAGAGTAAGCTGATAGTTACTAAATCATTTACGGGTGCGCAGATTATTAATCGTCAGA
>CALMPX010000048.1 GCA_937871355.1 uncultured Bdellovibrio sp. | reverse complement strand
TTGCTGTCATTTAAATTCTATTTCTTTAAAGCGCAGTTTTAGCCCTTTAAACAAAAAAAAATTGGGCTTGTGGCCCAATTCGTTTGCAGACTATCAAAGCGAGCTGATGAAGGCAACAATTAAGACAAGTAAGTCATAACCAAGGCCGATGCCCCGTCTATATAATACGACTGACGACGGTGAACTTCGCGAAAACCACATTTAAGGTAAAGTGAAATAGCTGGCTGATTCTGCTCATGCACTTCTAATGTCACTTGAAAGCCTTTGTTGCTGTTTTTTTGCACAAAATCAAGCAGAAGAGCTTTCATCATACCGCTTTGACGTAAATACGGATCAGTCCCTAAAGCCATGATTTCAACGACATCCCCACTCACGCGATGAGCTATGAACGCCTGAATCACCTGGCTAGAAGACACATGAATGAAAAAATGGGACCTCAAAAGCTCTTCCTGAATCTGTTTATCAGGCCAATTAAATAAAGCCGAAGATGAAACTGAACTTCGAACTTTTTTAAATAAATTTTCGATATCTAGATGATCAGCTTGGGTCGAAAAACGAAAAATACTCATGCTAGTTTGTCTGAGAAATAAAATTATATTTTTTCTTCATATAATTCATCCAAACTTCATATCTATCTTTTGAAATCAATTGCCGATAACGAGAGTCATCACTTTCTCGAATGGTATTTAATCGATGGGTTTCTAAAGCTAAAGATTCATCCATATCTTTGTATTTTGCGACAATATTATATTTGACCAGCTCAGTTGAGCTCATGGCATCGGTGATTTGACGTAATAATAAACGAGTCATGATAAATAAATCCATATCATCTGCAGATAATTTTATGAGCTCTGGATTTAATTGAACTTTGTTTTTAGCTTTCACGAATTGCTTGAAGTCATAACTGGTCCAGACTTCATTATTGAGCTCAAACAATACTTCGTTTAAGACCGAAGATGTCACCGACTTTGACGTCGGTTGTGCTTGAAGGTTTAAATTGAAAAATAAAATAAAAACTAAAAGCATTCTCATAATCTTAATCAGACAACACTATTCATCAAATGAAAAGAGCCGACTCTGGGAGTCAGCTCTGATTTTAAAAAATAACGGTGGTTATTTTTAGCTTTTAATTAAAAGGACATCTTAGCGGCTACACCAAGAATGTAGTAATTCAATTTTTCAGGAGAAGAAGCACCAGGCTGCGTATCTCCATTAATATTACTGGAAATATTAAACATGTATTTTAAATCTGCACCAATAGCAAATCTTTCATTTAAAGCGATATCAACTCCTGCCGTTATACCGAAATCAATTGCCCCTGAAGTTCCAGTTTTTGTACCAGAAGCTCCCATCGCGGTGAATGAATCTGTTACATAAGTACGGTAAGAATATGATAGAATACCACCCAAAGTTGGTCTGATAGCTCCTGCCATAATTTGAAACTTAGTTGCTAAATAAGTTTGATACTGATTCATAACAAAATTACCGAAGCCACTTACGTAGTAGGGCATCGCGTCTGAACCAGCATTGTAGGCATAACTAGCATTTTCAATGCGATAATTTGAATAAATGAATCCACCTTCAACTTGTAAGTAATCATTAGATGTTCCTAACCCAAATCCAAAAGAATAATTACCTTGAATGGCAGGCATGTCTGCGTACTGAGGAACACCGGCTTGAGCTGAAAAGTATTTTTTCTCAAATAAATTTGTCGATGAATCATCTTTAGAAGCTTTATCTTCATCTAAAGCCGCACGAACTTCTTGAGCCACATCATCACGAGTTAAAGACTCATTCGACTGAATAACAATAGGTTGAGGCTGAACATTCGAAGACGGCGCTACAACCGGTGCGGCTGGAGCAGGTTGCGCGGCTTGTTCTTTATTATTGAGAGCATCGAACTTATCACCAAATAAAACCTGAGCTCTTTTTTTCTCATCTTCCATACGGCTGAGTTCTAATTTCTCAACGATGCGAGTTTCAGTTCTCATCTCTTCTTCTTGGCGATTCTTACGAATTGATTCGGCATTAGAAGCTGACAAAGGAGAGGCTTCAACCATCGTTACGGGCTGCTTCTGAACCGGTGCCTGACGAGATACGATCACCGTTTGCACTTGCTGAGGTTGAGATGATTGAATGGTCGGAGCTGAATACATACGATCGATTTCAGCATCGACTTCGGCATTTAAAGATTCTGAACCGACTTGCGCATGCGATACCGACGCAATCGCCAAAATCGCAAATAAATGGAATTTTAAATAGTTCATAAACACTCCCCAGTGATTGAAAAAGAAAAAACGTTATTTTGTACGTAAAGAACTATAGCAACTAGAATGCCAAGAAATGTCGCTTTTATAATCATATGGGTGATATCGACTAAGCGGCTGAATTAACTACCTATTAAAGCGGAGACTTTTAATTCATGAATCTGCTCCCGAGAGAGTCAGCGCTCTAAAAGTGACAAAACTTATATACAACCCTGAAAAAAATACTTGAATGTTATACCCGACTGTCTTTATGATCTG
>CALMPX010000047.1 GCA_937871355.1 uncultured Bdellovibrio sp. | reverse complement strand
CACACCATCTTTTTTTAATTTCAGACGAACGGCGCGCAGATTTTCGAAATCTAAAGATCCTATAATATTTTTTCCATCTTTTGAAAGGCCGCGATATTCATATAAAGGCATAAATGATCATATATCCATTTGGGTATTCGACATCAATTCTTCAATTGTTGTGATGCCGGCTAAAACTTTTTGTATTCCATGGTCGCGGAAAGTCAGCATGCCATTAGCAACAGCTTGCTTCTTAACTGCATTACCATCTTTTCTTTGCATAATCATGGAACGAATATCATCCGTGACGGGAAGAATCTCAGCGATGAGAGTTCGTCCTAAATAACCCTTTTGACCACAGTGCTCACAGCCAATGGCTTTGCAAACGTTCGCACCCTTCATTTGTTCTTTGCTGATACCAATCGTTTGCAATTCAAAATCACTGGGATGATAAGACACTTTGCAATGCGGGCATAAGACACGAACCAGACGTTGTGCCAGAATTCCCAAAACAGAAGTGGCAATCAAGAAAGGTTCAGCTCCGATATCCATCAAACGAGGGAAGGCGCCTGCGGCATCATTGGCATGGATCGTCGATAACACAAGATGTCCCGTTAAAGATGAATTGATCGCAAGCTCTGCCGTTTCTAAGTCGCGAATCTCTCCCACCATAATGATGTCCGGATCTTGACGAAGAAAAGATCTTAAGCCTGCGGCAAAAGTTAATCCAATTTTTGAATTCACTTGAACTTGACCAACCCCGTGTATGCGTTGCTCGACCGGATCTTCGACGGTTAAAATATTAATATCGGGTTTATTTAATTTGGAAACGCAGCCATATAAAGTGGTCGATTTACCAGAGCCTGTAGGGCCTGTCACAATAAGAATGCCGTAAGAACGCGAAATCAAATCTTCTAATACCGCCATCGTTTCATTCGAGAATCCCATTTGATGAAGTTCTCGTGTTGTGCTGGATTTATCTTGAAGACGCATAACCATTCGTTCGCCAAAAGTCGTTGGAACGGTGGAAAGACGAATATCGATGTCTTTTCCGCCCACTTTAAGTGGAATACGACCATCTTGAGGTAAACGTTTTTCGGCAATATTTAAATTGGCCATAACCTTAATACGAGACGTGATCGCGTTTTGTAATTTTTTCGGCGGCTTGAACACATCGTACATAATACCGTCCGTGCGATAACGAACAACCATGTCTTTTTCATAAGGCTCAATGTGGATATCGGAAGCTTTTTCTTTGACCGCGCGGAATAAAACAGAATTCACCATTTTAATAACGGGGGCATCGTCTTCGCCGGCCTCGAGTAAATCGATAATAGGATCTTCCAGATCCATTTCATCTTCTTCGATTTCATCCATACCACTTAAGATAGCCGTGCTTTTTTCATAGATACGATTGATGGCATCTTGAAGCCGCTGCGCCGTGGTTACGATAGAACGAACACGCTTACCAAAAAGAACTTGGATATCATCCTGAGCTATCGTATTCACAGGATTTGAAGTGAGCATAGTGACTGTATCATTATCTTCTTTATAAGGAAGGACGCCTTGGTTCTTAGCGTAATTAATCGGAAGATGACGGACGATATCAGCTGAAATATCCGCGACGGGGATATCTTTTATAAATTCTAAACCTAACTCCCGGCAAAGTTCAGCAACGACATCTTCGGCACTTGAAAAATCTTTTGCCGCTAAAATTTCACCGACACTCACCGGACGTGATATGGCGGTGTTTTTCAGAACAGATTTAATCTGTTCTGAATTTAATGAAGTGGCTTTTGATAAAACGAGTGGTATATCCATTTCAGCCATAATTATCTCTTCTGAACTCCTTGAGGTGCGCGTGCTTCTCGTTTTAAAATTTTATCCAAGGTAGCCCCATAAGGATCTTTTCCGCCATTTTTCTTAAGAAAATCAAGACGCTGATTGGCTTTTTCTAAAACCAATCTATTTTGATCAGCTGGATTTCTTACAATTCGTGGAGTTAAGAAAACCAACATATTAACTTTAGACTTAGAGACTGTTTTTGATTTAAATAACCAGCCTAAAATGGGAAGATCTCCCAAGACCGGAACTTTGCTGGTTTGTTCGCTTTCCTGATCCTTCATGAGTCCACCGATGACTGCTGTATCACCATTATTGAGTACTAACATTGTTTTCATATTTCGCTTAGCTAAGGATTGAACTTGGTCTTTGAGCGCGGCCGGCGCTTGAACATTTGCAAGTTGCTTGATCTCCTGTTTGAATTCCATGCGAATTGTTTCTGAAGACGGACTGATAAAAGGTTTGATCGTTAATTTAATAGTCGCATCGTCAAACTCAGGAGTAATTGTCGAGCCACTGCCGCCGGTACCTTGAGTCGTAATTGCGCGAGTCACAACTCGATCTCCAACTTCGATTTCTGCTTCTTGTGCATCCATGGCTGAAATTTGTGGAGTTGATAAAATATTCGTTTTACCAAATCTTTTTATAAACTTTAAAAAACCGAGTAGGTTAGGCATAGTCGTTGCTTTTCCTGATATAGGATCAGTTACGCTGACAGTTCCAGAGGAAAAGCCTAAGATAGCATTTCCAGCTCCAGCGAGTGGACTGAGAATATCGACTAAGTCATTATCGCTACCAACATAACCAG
>CALMPX010000046.1 GCA_937871355.1 uncultured Bdellovibrio sp. | reverse complement strand
TACTAAGATTCAAGACGCCGTTGTTAAATTACTTAAGGCCTATGAAGATAAAGGTTTTTATCTCGTAAAAATCGAACCCCTCATTGAAGATATTAAAAAAGATGAATCAGTTCGCGTAAAATTCATCATCACCGAGAGCGATAAAGTTAAAGTTAAAAAAATTACTTTTATCGGCAATAAGAACTTAAAAGATTCTTTCCTTAAAAATGATCCACGTTTCTTCACCAAAGAAGCGGGTCTTTTTTCTTTCATCAGCAGTTCTGGATCATACAAACAAGAAGCTTTTGATAACGACATCCAAGTCTTGCGTTTTCTATACTGGAACTTAGGGTACCTGCAGGTTAAAATCGATCGTCCTTTAGTTACAGTGACTCCGGATAAAAAATCAATCTACGTGACCTATTACATTGATGAGGGCGAACAGTATTCGGTCGGAGAAGTTGACTTCGCCGGCGATTTGCTTTTCCCGAAGTCTGAACTTTATGAAGCGACTAAAATTAAAGATAACGGTATTTTCTCAGTTGAAGTCATGAGACGTGATATCACTGATCTTCAGGCTAAATACGGCGACCTTGGATATGCCTTTGCCAACGTTATTCCGCGGTATAATTTCCATGAAAAAGAAAAAAAGGTCGATTTAGTTTTTGAATTCGACAAAGGACAAAAAGTTTATTTTGGTGAAATCACAGTCACAGGAAATAGTAAAACTCGTGACAAGGTTGTTCGTCGAGAAATGAAGATTGAAGAAGGTGAACTTTACAATGAAACACGTAAACGCCAATCATTAGAAAATATTCAACGTTTAGGTTTTTTTGATGAAGTGAATTTTAAAACCAACACGCCTCCAGAACATCCCAACACTTTGAATATAGAAATCGTGGTCAAAGAACGTAATACGGGGCAAATTCAATTAACAGCAGCCTACGGAAGCACGCAAGGCTTCAGTTTAGGCGGATCCGTTATTCAAAACAATTTTCGCGGCATGGGGCAGGCCTTAGAGGCCCGTGTGAATGCCTCTAAGAATCAGCAAGATTATAAACTCAGCTTAACGGATCCTTATTTTAACGATACTTTATGGTCGGCTGGTTTTGACGTATTTTACTTAGATAGTCGTGAACGTATCAATTACGATTTGAAAAAAGTTGGTGGTAATGTTCGCTTTGGTCATCCCGTCTATGGTGATTACACCCGAGCCTACGTTCGGTACAAACTAGACAAAACAGATCTTTACGCCAATCAGTACACTGATCCGCTTATTTTTCCATTGGAGACAGCTCGTGGTGTGACCAGTTCTGTGACTCTCACTTTGGAATACGATACGCGTAATGACCGCATGTTTCCATCAAAAGGAATATACACAGATGTAGCTTACGAACGAGCTGGTTTGGGCGGAGATCTGCGTTACCAAGAGTTCTCATCTCGATTTAGATTTTTTGTGAATCCATTCTGGGACGTTGTTTGGAGAAATAATTTATCCTACTCAAATATTCAACCTTTGGATGAAGGTGGGACTGTGCCGTTCTCTGAACTTTATCAAATGGGAGGGCCGTATACTTTGCGCGGATATGGAGCCAGCACTGTAGGAAAACGCACATTCTCGCAATCAAGATACAACGCGATAGGTACTAACGATGGAAATCCTTTTTATAATGCGAACTTAGCTGCGAACTCGGCGGAACGGACAAAAGCATCGAACTTGATCGTCGGCGGAACAAAGCAGGCTTTGTTCCAAACTGAATTACAATTTCCAATGATCAAAGAAGCGGGTTTAAGCGGCGTGTTCTTCTATGATGTCGGTCAAGCTTACGATGAAATAAATTCTTCAAATTTACTCAGTGATGTGGGAATGGGCTTTAGATGGATGTCTCCCTTAGGTTTGTTACGATTTGAGTGGGGCTGGCCGTTGCAGACCGATGATTATAATTCTAATGGTGTCAATTTCGAGTTTTCGATCGGACCACCGTTTTAAAAAAATAGGTTAATGAATAAAAAAATTAAAAGTTTTAATAAACAAGGAGAATTTATGAAAATGATTTATGTATTAGTCGGGTTAGTGTTTGCAGTAAATGTGGCCCATGCTGAATTTAAAATGGGATTTGTTGACACTCAAAAAGCGATTCAAGACAGCAAAGCGGGCAAAAAAGCAAAAGCTGAAATGGAAAAAAAAAAAAAAAAAAAGAAAAAAGAATTAGATAAGAAA
>CALMPX010000045.1 GCA_937871355.1 uncultured Bdellovibrio sp. | reverse complement strand
TTGTATGTTTTTTTTATATTAAAGTTTAATCCTAGGCTTGTGCAAAATGTATTGATGTAGGTGTCCGAATGAGTATAGTTTTCTATGTCAGAAGTTATATATAGAATATCATCGCCAAATCGTATATACAGATCACTTTTGTTCTGAGCTAGATAATTATCCATTTCATTAAGATAAAAATTAGTTAAATAACCAACGAGAGGTGATCCCATGGGAAGGTGGCCGAGTTTCTTATTAAATTGATCTGACTCTAAATTGCTTTTACACACAGGGTTTAAGCATGATTTTATAGTTTCCAAATCCTTAGCATTTAATTCAGATATAAAAGGCAATAGCATTTTATAAAGCTTGGATTCTTCATCAGATTTGATGCTATCTGAAAACTGAGTGATGTCTTTTCGAATAACAAATAGGCCCCATTTTTTTATATTTGATGTTTTGCTTTTGTGCTGACGAATATAATTATTAACTAATTCTAATGCTTGATTTGAATTCTTACCTTTTCTGTAAGAAAATAAATTTTCAATATAGAATAGTTCTGTTTTCGATTTGATATAATCTGCTACGCAATAATGAAGAATGAGATCAGGTAATGGGTACTGAAAAATCCATCTGTCTTTGGATCCGACTTTAATTAATTTTTTATTTAATTCCGAAAAATGAAATTCATTTTTTTGATAACTTTGAAAAAGCCAATTGCAATACTCTTTTTTGTAAAAGTAGAGCGATTTAATGTCGTATTGATTATGTTGAATTAATCTATGCGGAGTTCTGAGCGCTTTGTTATGAAGCATTTCAAAATAGAGATTAATTTTTTCTAAAGTGATCATATCAGTATAGTACATAAAAAGTTCTGACTACAGAAGTATAATTGGATTCTCAGTTTGAGGTCTTAACGCAAATCTGAACCCTCAGGTTATCTTTGCCAATCGCTTTAGGCGAGCTTCTGTAGTCAGAACTAAAATAAGTATATTGTTAATATATTATCGAGAGACTTTTTCATATTAGTTTCTCGATTTTGCTGAGTGAGTGTCATGTAAATAAAAACTAAGGAGTAATAGGATGTAGCGCCGTTTCAGTAACAACACCTGTATTTTTGTTATATGTTTTTGGACTCACAAGCGCTGTTCGCATATTGCAAACAGTCTCATTCGAATCAAAACGGCACGTGGTTGAAACTCGATGCCCATATTTTTCACTTAGTCTAACTAATGAAATACTTGTTGTTCCGGCTTTTAGGCAAGCGGCTTGACCAGCAGCATTCATTATTATTCTGTCACATTCGAATCGTTCGTATGATTTATTACGCAATGGAATATGACTCCAGCTAAATCCAGAAGTATTGGTATCCCAGAACCTAGTCGTATTATTTCCAGACTTCATAGACAAGGTCATTGTTGTGTTATCGCGTCGAGAAGGAGCAATGCGCTTAATCATAATTAATGTATTATCAGTATTGGATATAAAATCTTTTCTCAATGTAACTAGCTCTGTATATTTACCTTTTCCATAGGGATGGTTGGCTTGAAAATCGTTACCGTCTGAGTTAGTTGGCAAGGAATTGAATTCAATGACTTTAAAATTTGAATGGGAAAGATTAGTGGCTGCACCAAAGGTTTGATTATAAGTGATATATGATTTTGCAGCAGTAAAGTATTCTTCATCTGTAAAGTTTTTTACAATTTTTTCACCAGAACCCGTACAACCCCATGTCGCTACAACTAATCCAGCTAGCATCAAAATAACCTTAATTTTTTTAATCATGAATTCTCCCATATCGTTATGAATATACTATGTTTATATCTAGTGCATGTTAATAAATGTATAATAAACATATATTTTTTTATGAAAATTTCAGAACTAATGTCTAGTTCGAATATTTATGCATTAAACTGTTCTAAAAAAGCTTCAACGCCAGGGCGATATTCGCTGGGAAAATCACGCAGGCCATTGATGTGGCCAGCTTCAGGAAGATTCAATTTTTTCCATTTTATATTTTTATGAGGTTCGAAAACTTCATCAATCGATTGTGGTGTGACCAGAAGATCGCGCCACCCACGAATGCTCAGAACAGGAAAGTTCTTAGGGAACTTTTCTAAATCATCATAGACATCTTTATTGAGTTTCGAGCTCCAACCGTAAGCGACAATGGGGGTACGAATAAGTCTTGATAAAAAAGATTTAATTTTGAATTGATGTTTAATTAAATTGTACGAAGAAGACATAAAATCTAAACCAGGCCCGCTATCGCAGATCATAGCTTTGATATCTTTAGCTTTTTTAGTTTCAATCCGACGAGCGATGGCTTCCATGGCACAGGCGGCGATATTTGAAAAAGCAAAGACAATTTTATTTTTATAATGGGGAAATAGATTCAAGTGATTTTCAATTTGGTCGGCCATAACATGTTTTAAACCAAATTTTTTCGATTTTTTACTTATAGGCAAATAAGAGTAATCTTTCCAAGCATCATTCAAGTTAAAGACGTATGCATCGAAACCCAATTCGTTGACGAAATCGATATGGCGCTTGAGAACTTTTTTATGTCCACCTAAGAAGTGAACAAAAAAAACAAGATGTGAAGACGGCTTGCCTTTCAAGCTGGGAGCTTTGAAGAGTTCGCCATCGTCAGGGTATAAATGAGATTTCAATTTTTCCACTAGTGTTTATGAGACTGATTTTTAGTCGGCCACAACTCAGTCCAGTGTTGTTTTTGACCCGCATTTTTATCAGCTGACTCAGTGACTTGTTCAAAAGTTGATTGAGACACGATCACTTTTTCAAGTGCTGTTTCAGATAAAACTTTACCGCAAGCATCCATCACGGCTTCCGCATCAATTTCATGGAAGTGATAAATTTCACTCGGGCGACCACATTTAGAGTGTTTACGTACGGCACATGATTCTTGTCTGACTCCGATGACAGAGCCGATATTATCTAAAATTCCTGGCTCGCCATCATGAACACTGACGATAGGAATACGACGACCCGAAGCCATCACAAGATCAGCTGAACCGACGTCGCCTTGGCGATTAAGATAAAGGTCTGAGTTAATTCCTAATTGATTTCTGAGGTAA
This sequence comes from uncultured Bdellovibrio sp., assembly GCA_937871355.1. Classification (GTDB taxonomy): domain Bacteria; phylum Bdellovibrionota; class Bdellovibrionia; order Bdellovibrionales; family Bdellovibrionaceae; genus Pseudobdellovibrio. The sequence continues at coordinate 4,974 of CALMPX010000045.1, read as the reverse complement.
TCGTAATTGTTTTCGTGTGCTTGAATACCACAAAGTAAATCAGGAGAAGTGACCACGATAACATTAGCGTAAATACCTCGCGATAATAAATCTTCTGAAGCTTTGATGGCTTCTCCCGTTAAGGAACCCATCGAGAAGATGTTAACTACGTTATCGCCGGGTTCATAACCCGCATAACCACGGTAATCGATGAGGTAATAGGCGCCTTGAAGAACTTCATGTCTGATCGTTGCCAAGATTTCAGATTCTGTTTTTACACTGATTTCTTCTTCGTTAGCTCCGCCAACAACGGGGAATTCCGCACGAGCTAATTTGACCGAAGCGTCCGTTTTAAAACGAAGTTGTTTTGATAAATATTTCATGAAGTTTTTTTGTTCTGCTCCACGAGTCACTAAGCGCAATAGAACTCCTTGGCGTCCTGTATTGTCATTCAGCATGTGCCGACGGAAAGCATCACATAAAATCCAGTCTAATTCTATACAGAAATAAGGTTCAAAAGTAACTTGATTCGGAATTTGAAAATCTGATTTCCATCCATGTTGAGCCCCCTCAGGAGAAAGAGTTACACCTGATGGAGTTCCCACGCAGATGAAATTTGATTTCCAGTACAGATTGTAAAAATATTGATCCAAAGCTCGTTTGATAAAGAAATCATAAACGGTCATTAATGGTAAAGTGGGGATACCTAATATTTCTTTTACTTTTCCGAATGAACCTACACAGGACATCACGTTTCCTTCAGCAATTTCAAAGCGAAGAAAACGATGAGATTGATCTTCATCAGGAATTAAATTGGGAAGCTTTGTGTCCTTAACGCCCATTTCAGTTTCAAAATCGTCAACAGTGCAAGCGCCGAAGATTTTTCCATCCATCGCGGGATTTAAATTCGTTGAAGTTCCCACGTCGGGCGCCATCGTCATAAACAATTCAGCTGATTCTCTCCATTTAAGCTCATTGGCCGGAAGTTTCGAAATATCAGCCGTATTCGCAATACGAGTTAATTTAGCTGTGAGCTGACCTAACATCCACTGAGTATGCGGGTAACTGGTCATTTTAGTATTAATTTCTAAGCTTTCAGGGAAAGATCCCATCGCTGCAAATTTATCAGCGAATATTTTTTGATTTTTAGCTTTTAAATCATTTTGCGCTTTGATTTCAGAGTAAAGTTTCTCGCCGCGTTCATTTAAGTATTTACCTTCAGCTGATTTTGGATCGAAGCCTTGGAATAAGACTCCTTCCTTTGTGATGCCTTGTTTAGCGCGAAGCTCATCCATCTCTTCTTGGTTACTTAAGGAAGAATGATTACCTTGTTGCGCGGCCATTTTGAGGCCCCAACCTTTTAGAGTATGGGCAATAATAATAGTGGGTTTACGTTTTGATTCTTTAGATTTTAAAAGGGCTTCCGCCATTTGGATGATATCGTGTCCGCCGAAATCACGGAGTGCATCGAAAAGTTCTTTATCAGTGACTTGATCTAAGAATTTTTTAAGAGCGGGATAATCTTTAGTTATTTCTTTTTTCAAAAATTTTTCATCTTGGACTAAAAGCAAGGCTTGAAGCTCATAATCGACCAAATCGTCTTCGATGAATTTTTTGAACAAATCACCATTTGGTTTTTTAAATAAAGACTGGCGTAATGATCCATGACGAATTTGAATCACTTCCCATCCGTTAGCAGCCATTGATTTTTCAATCCGAGTGGCATCATTACCATTCATTACTTTTTGATTGACGATACGCTGTCCGTCTAAAGACTGACGATTGTAATCGACAATCCAAGTTAAATTTCCGATTTCTCGTTCTGCAAAATCGGGGACCGCTTCGTACATGGAACCTTCGCGGAATTCAGAATCTCCGGACAAAGCCCAGAAATGGGCTTCGGGAACATTGTGGCCTTGATCTTTTGCAAATCGATAAGCGAGCGCTAAGTACCCTGCTTGAACCGGTGGAATTCCCACGGTGCCTGACGGAAAGAAATTATGATGATCAGAATCATAGGCTGAATGGTAAGATTGAAAAACAGGCTCTCCATTTTTCGAATACTTTCTTAATCCCATCATCGCCGTATCTTTTTGCTCTTGTGTGAATCGAGTCAGATCAGGATTAAAAAAAACATTAAGTAAATAGTTGTAGGCGTGATCCGTTGGACTGGCGTGAGGTTTATTGGCAATATGATCAAAGCCAGATTTTGCAATTAAATGCAGAGCTCCCATAATATGAAGTGCTGAGGCTGAGCCCGATTGGTGACCACCGACTTTGGGATCGCCTTTTTCTTTGTCACGAATATTGGCTTGATGGATCATTTGGGTCGCTAAGTAATGGGCGCGACGTGCAATCGAATCTAATGTGTTTTTATTAAGATCTTTAAGATCCTTCAAAGTGATGGTTTTGCCTGACATGAGTTCGGTCCTTTTTTGTGTCTATTTTAGAGCGATTACTTTAGTCAAAAAGGGACTAGGATTCAACGATAAAATCCCATCTGATCTTAATAGTTCCGTCAGCGTCCACTAAGCCTTTTGGAGGATTTGGAAACGGAGCAGCTTGGCGGAAAGCCTCTACTGCTGCGTCATCAAGCTCACGTACACCTGAGGCTCCAAGAACCTGAACTTTGATGAGGCTTCCTGAATCATTGAGCACAATAATCACCTTCGTATTTTTGTTGGCAGTCGCTGCGATCGTGCGTCCTTTTGACATTAATTTAGAAACTTTTTCTTGAACCTTAGGTTGCCACCATTGATTCAGCTGCGTCCGAATGCGCGTGTAATAACCATAATATTTGTATTCACGTGTGTTGAGCTGAGTCATTAAACTTTGATCGACATTCTCTAACTTATCCGTCGAAGTTGAAGTCTCTTGTAAATTTGCTGTTTGACGTAAACTTTTTTGTTTAGGCTCATTTTTTTTCATTTTATCATAAACATCAAAACCCGTATTAAATAATTTGGCAGAAGCCGAAGAATCCGATTTTTTTTCCCACATATTTTGAGCTGCAGTTTCATTTTTTGCAGTCGGAGCCGGATTGCTTTTTTCAACATTTTTAAATTGTTGTGCTAGTTGAGCCGTTGTTTCTTTTTTTGTCGTATTGTTTTTTGCAGCTAGATATTTTGCTTTTTCATCTAATTTTTGGTCGTCGTTTTTTTTGTCAAACTCAACTAATTTTTTAGGTTCATCTAATTGTTTCAAATATTCTAAAGAGGATAAATCATCATCAATTGAAACCTCGACGACGCGTGTTTTTTCTTTAAAGAAGGGAAGAACATAAGTTGAAACAACTATTGCGGCATGAAGTAACAAAGAGACAATCACAGCAACATAAGTGACGTTCATTTTCTTTTTTTGTTCTTTATTTGTTGGCTTCGACATACTCACCTCGATAGGTAGATTATCGGTGCCTAAAAGATGAAAATAGAGTCTGGCCATAGAAAAAGATTCCCAAAATAAGATCGCTGTTTGTAGCTAGACTTCAGTCTAAGTCCACAGGCTTAAAACAAATTTGTTTTAAGTCGTCCTGTATCGCGCTATAATTTTTTGAGAATATGAAATTTCAATGCTGGTGTATTACAGATAAAGGTTTAAAACGCGCGGGGAATCAGGATTCTTTCTTGATTGATGAGCGTCTTGGTGTTTTTGTGGTCGCTGACGGTGTCGGTGGGCACATGGGCGGAGAAGTCGCCTCAGCCTTGGCGGTCGAGACCGTACGTGAAGTCATCGGACACCCGAAGGCGATGGATTTTCAACCGAAACAAGTCTTGATGCAAGCCTATGAAGAAGCCAGTCATCGCATTTTTGACCGCGCCACGCAAGAAGCGCGCCTCAGTGGTATGGGAACCACGATGGTAATGGGTTACGTGCGTGATTCAGGAATGTATATAGCAAACGTTGGCGACAGCCGCGCTTATCTATTTCGTAAACCCTATGTTTGGCAACTCACCGAAGACCACTCACTCATCAACGAGCAAGTCCGTTTAGGTTTACTCACTGAAGAACAAGCTCGTAAAGTGATTGGGAAAAATGTGATCACTCGTAGCGTAGGTTTTGAACGCGATGTTTTTCCAGACGTGATCGAGCGTGAAATTTCAGAGGGCGATGTCTATATTTTTTGTTCAGATGGTCTAACGGGGATGATTACAGACGCTAAAATCTTGCAAATTATGTCGGAAAATCCTATCGAAAAAACCGCTGAAATTCTTATACAGCAAGCTTTAGAGAACGGCGGAGAAGATAACGTCACGGTTCTGGTTCTGAGCTTTTAACTATTGAGTAAGCTTATTGGTGTGTAACTATTTTTGCTCATAAGCGACACTGTCTCATAAAGATACAGTGTCGACCGTTATATCTTATTTAAATTCTGAATATCGGCGTAGTGATTGCATCTTACTCTGGTATGAAAACAATTCTGAGTTTTAAATCGACCTTTATTTTGTGCCTGTATTTAAGTGTGCTCTGCAAAACAAGCCTTTGCCGCGCTGAAGTCGATGTTAATTTGACTCAAAAATTAAATTTGCCTGAAGTTCAAGAAGCTGAAATTTTGTCTAAAAGTTTTACTGATCGAGTTTTGCCTAAAGATGTTCAACAAGGCGAAAGTGGAAATGTCGTTTTATCAAAAATGGCGGATAATACAGTGGCTTATTGGTGGGATACCACGCCATTGCGTCAAACAGCTCTTGGTCGCGCCGCGGATAATATTGAAAAGAAAGCCCGCTTAAAGGGTGAAATCCAAGGATCAAATCAAGTGACTCATTTCTTCGATTTAAAAGTTCTTGTTATGCAAGCCTTGGCTCGATTTGAATATCGGGGCTGGTTCCATGCAGGAATTAATTACGACGCACGTGCTGTGGCGACCGAAGCAGAAATCGTACAGCCACTCTCTAAAGATAAAGATCTGGTTGTGTCGCAGGTTTTTAATCAAACTGAAAGCACATCAAGACTGTCGTTTAAATTTAATTGGTAATTGATTGTCATCTTATTTTTAAT
>CALMPX010000044.1 GCA_937871355.1 uncultured Bdellovibrio sp. | reverse complement strand
AGAGCTTAATCTCATTAGTCGCAAAATGACTTTTGAAGAATTGATCGATAATCATGTGATCGATTGCCTTCTCCCGTTATCAAAGTTTCCTAAAAATGTTAAACGTGTTGCCGATTTTGGAACCGGTGGCGGACTTCCCGGAATCATCTATGCTATTCATTTTACTGAAATTAAGTTTAATTTATTTGAAAAAAGCGCTTTGAAACAAGATTTCTTAAAACGCTGTAAAGCTATAACCAATAATATAACGATTGAAGGCGATATCCCACCTAAACTACAAGATATAAATCTTGTCGTCGCGCGTGGGTTCAAACCCATCGATGTGATTCTCGACATGAGCCGCGCCTACTATCAAGGTGGCGGAAAATATTTTTTATTAAAAGCTCGTCGTGAAAAAATCGATGAAGAACTGGTAGAAACTCAAAAAAAATTCAAAGACGTTAAAATCAAAATCGAACCTTTAAAGTCTCCGGTACTTGAAGTCGAAAGACATGTGGTTCATATTAATTCATGATTTACGCTTAATAAGTTATGCTTTTTTCTTAAAAACAGCTTGTTCAATTTTTTTTAAACGTTCCTCAAAAGACTGATTATCATCCATAGATTTACGTAAAAACCAATTCAAGAAAGTTTGATAGCCCATTCCTTGTTTTTTTCCTTCATCGTCAAGCCATTGCAAAACATCTAAATCCAAGCGTAATGTTTTAATTACTTTTATATCTTTAGCCGATTTAAATGTTTTTTTGGCTCTGGCAGCTTTTGAAAAGTCGTATTCATCTTTCATTTCTTACCTCTATTGTAATCTTCACGTTCAGCACGAGCAGATCTTCGTGCTGAAATTATTCGAATTTTCTCTTGATCTGATCTTTCAACATCTCAAAACTATGCATATTATCTTACCACGATGTTATTACATTGTAAATACATTGTTGTATTTACGTAACCCATGGAAAACTCTATGCAATTTTAAACGAACCCGTAGATATACTCGAGCTTAAATGAGCTCATGATAGTTTTGGATTTCGGAATTAATAAATTTTTTAGGATTCTTAGTGTTTAGCTTCGTTGTAGTTAATAACCATTTTTTGAATTAATTCTTTAGCGCGTACATCGTTACTTTGGTCGCAACACATTTTCATTTGTTCGATCAAACCAATCAGTTCGGTCGTTTCTAAACTTTCTTCGGTGGCTTTCATGATACGTGGATGTTCGGTGCGACTTGAAATATTAGCAATCAATAGTTCTTCATATAATTTTTCGCCTGGACGAAGCCCAACAAATTTAATTTCAATATCGCCGTCTAAATTATCTTGATCACGAACGGTGAAACCACTTAAACGAATCATATTCTTGGCAAGCTCAACGATCTTGACCGGTTCACCCATATCCAAAACAAAAAGTTCTCCACCCGTGGCCATAGCACCAGCTTGCAAAACTAATTCGGCCGCTTCCGGAATCGTCATGAAATAACGAGTGATATCTGGATGCGTGACCGTGATCGGACCGCCGGCTTTTATTTGTTCTTTGAAAAGTGGAATGACTGAACCAGATGATCCGAGTACATTACCAAAACGAACCATCGAATAAATCGTGCCTTGGCTTTTGTTGGCATAACACTGAACGAGCATTTCCGCGATACGTTTAGTTGCACCCATCACATTTGTTGGACGGACGGCTTTATCAGTTGAAATCAGAATGAATTTTTTTACACTGGTATCTTGAATGGCTTTTAATACCGATAGCGTTCCGAAAACATTGTTAGTGATTCCCGAAACGATATTTGATTCAACTAAGGGAACATGTTTATAAGCCGCTGCATGATAAATCGAATCGACTTGGTATTTGTTTATGATTGATTTAACTTCGTCTGTGCGAAGCACATCACAAAGAACTGGAATAATTTCCGCATTCATCGGATTAGATTTAAATTCGCGATCAATTGAATAAAGTGAATATTCACTCTGTTCTAAAATAATAAGAATTTTTGGTTTTCGAATTAAAATCTGACGACACAACTCAGAACCAATTGATCCTCCGGCACCTGTGACCATGACGACTTTGTCTGTAACCGAAGATTCAATCAATGTCTCGTCGGCCGGAACGGCATCGCGACCGAGCAAATCTTCGACTCCGACTTCACGAATGGTTTCAATTCTAATTTTTCCATCAACAATCGCATTTAAACCTGGAATAATTTTAAGCTGAATATTTTTTTGCTCAAATTGCTTGATAATAGTTTGACGCTTTAGAATACCTGCTGACGGAATCGCTAGTAACAATTGATAACAATCGTTGGCCTCCATCATTTCGATGGCTTTGGCAGGGTTATAAACTCGGATACCGGCAATTGATGTTCCATGCAATTCAGGACTATCATCAAAAAATAAAACCGGAACATATTCCGTCGAAGAGAACATGGCTAAAGCTGTTTGAAGTCCAGCACGACCAGCCCCGTAGATCGCTACTTTTTGTTTACGTCCATGACTTTGACGTTCCATCTGACGAATAATTCCACGAGCCAAATAACGACTCAGCGTGATGTACATCACACAGATCACCCAGTAAATAACGATAGAAGAACGGGGAATACCCATCGTTTGAGTCATCACGATCACTGTCGTCAGCAAAGCCACCGATAGAGTCATACCTAAAATAATTGTAAAAAGAATTTTCTCATCGAAATAGCGGATAACAGCACGGTACAATCCGAGGCGAATAAAAATGGGGACGGTAAATAAAGGAAGAATCAAAAAAATCCAACGAATATTATCTAACGGAACAGCGATTGTTCCTAAACGGAGCGCGATGGCTGACCATAAAGCCAAAGGGATCAAGACAAGGTCTGCCATCAACATAATAAGGATTTTAAATTTTCGAGGAAGACTTGCAATTTTCAAATACATTTTATCGACTCGCCCTTATCAAATATTGATCTTAACCGCTTAACCATACATAATCTATTTTGTTATGAAAAGAGTATTTGATTTATCCTTAGCATTATTTGTATTCGTCCTCTTAGCTGTTCCCATGGCTCTTGTTGCGCTTTTGGTGCGACTCACTTCGAAGGGACCCGCTTTATACTGGTCTCAAAGAGTCGGACAAAATAATGTGATCTTTTTGATGCCTAAATTTCGCTCAATGAGAGTCGATACGCCACAAGTGGCGACACATTTGTTAACCAATCCCAAAGCTCATTTGACACCGATTGGAGATTTTATCCGAAAATCAAGCTTAGACGAACTGCCTCAACTCTTTTCAGTATTTTCTGGAGACATGAGCTTCGTTGGTCCTAGACCGGCTTTATTTAATCAAGATGATTTAGTGGCTTTAAGAGCAGCCGTGAATGTTCATACTTTAAAACCAGGAATTACGGGGTGGGCGCAAATCAATGGCCGCGACGAAATTCCCATTCCAGATAAAGTTAAACTAGATGAATACTATTTAAAAAATCAAAGTTTCTTATTTGATCTTAAAATTATTTTCTTAACCGGATTTAAAGTTTTATTAGCTAGGAATGTAAGCCACTAATAGCACGCTGTAACGATCGTTCAAATGGTTCTAATCGTAAACCTAATTCTTGCAACGCCCTACCTGAATTCATACGAGAGTTCAACGGTCTGACCGCAGCTGTTTTGTAATCAGCCGTTAAAATTTTTCCTAAAACATTGATTTTTAATCCTTGAGACAGTAAACGGTAAGCCGCAAAAATTTTCGAAGCAAATTCAAACCAGCTCATTTGCGCTGAAGGAACTAAATGATAAATTCCTTTTTTAAAAGTTGATAACTTTTGTGAGAAAATCCATTGGTAAATGACTTCGGCGACATTCGCCGCATAACAAGGTGATCCCACCTGGTCGCCAACAATATTTAAAGTCGCTCGCTCTTTTCCCAAGCGAATCATCGTTTTCAAAAAGTTACTTCCAAATTCAGAATAAACCCAAGAGATACGGAAAATCACCACATCCGCTTTCGAATCCATGAGGTATTTTTCTCCGCGAGCCTTGGTTGTTCCATACCAATTGATTGGGTCAATGAAATCAGATTCAACATAGTCACCATTTTTCATGCCGTTAAACACATAATCAGTCGAGAAATGAATAAGTTTACAATTGTTTTCAGCACACCAGTCGGCTAAGTATGAAACAAAATCGACATTCAATTTTTGACAGCTGTCTTTTTCTTTTTCAGCAAGATCGACCAAGGTATAAGCGGCGCAATTAACAATTACTTGAGGTTTTATTTTATTTAAAGCTGTTACGACAGAATGACGGTCAGCAAATTGAAAATCTTTTTGCCCTAGGAAAGACAATTGAAAAGCCTGATCCACTTTTTTAAAACTTGAAGCCAGCTGACCATGTTTTCCAATGACTAAAGTTTTCATGTGATCCTAATATATTAAAAAACCGGTTTTTCAGAATAGTCTTTGAAAGAAGGACTGGCGTTGTCTTTGTCGCTCACGACAGCCTGAGTGACTTTCCAGTCAATCTTAAGATCAGCATCGTTCCATTTGATACTCATCTCATTTTTTGCGCAGTAATGACAGTCGACTTTATACAAAACATCGGCCGTATCAGATATAACGGAAAATCCATGAGCAAAGCCCGCTGGTATCCAAAACAAAGAAGGTTCGTCACCTTTTAAAGTAACTGAAATATGTTGACCGTAAGTTGGACTGTTTTTACGAATATCTACAACAACATCCAGAATTTCGCCATTGACACACGAAACAAGTTTACCCTGACCCGGAGAATGTTGCATATGTAAACCGCGAACTACATTTTTAGTCGAACGAGAAAAATTATCCTGAACAAAATTCGTTGTTACACCCAAAAGTTTTTTGTAGTCTTCTTTATATCGTTCCGTAAAAAAACCTCGAGAATCAGCGTACTTATTTAAAGTTAATAATACCGGACCTTGAATATGATACTGTCTGATTTGACTCATAGATACACATTTTTATACACAACTAGAGCAATAGCAAACCTTAAATCTTGGTTAAGGATTTTACCCACTGAGCCAGCTCGTAGGGCTTTAATAATACTGCATAATCTGCAGGAACTTCGCTGGTAAAAAAGGCTGGATCAACCTGAGGATTATTGCGATCGATGATCCAAATGCAATTTTCTTTATAAAACGGATACTTTTTAATCGTTTCGTTAGTGGTGACCAATTTTTTACCCAAAGACAAAACTTCCAGGGTTCTCATGGTTAAACCGGTTTGATTCATATGATGCACATCTAAAACGGCACGAGAACTATTAAATACAGCTTGAGCCTGCTGCTTAGGAAGTGTTTTCAAACTCAGCTCACCCGGGGCGAAACTTGAAAAACTGTTATCTAAAAACTTACGAAAATAAAACAACAATTTCGATGGGAAATAAACAAAGATAAAAAAACGAGTTCCGGTCACACTATTTTTTCGCATACGGTTAATGACCTTTAAGCGATCTCCGTGAACACTACCTACAAAAGAAATATCCCACTGAGCATCGGCCTTCAGTTCGATATTTTTATTCACTGACTCAACATAAAACAAAGGCAAAAGTGAGAAATTATAGTGTTCAGAATCTTGCGGATCAAAAGTAAAGGTTTGATCGACGACCGCCGCATTTTGCAAAGCACCGGTCGAATTCTTAATACCATCCCACAGATACAAAAAGATTTTGCCACGGCTGTGGTGTTGACGAATATGCCGAATCAGCTTTGGCGTTATACCCTCACCTTTAATAATAAGAACGTGATCAAAAACTCCGGAATTTTTAATTTTTTTCAAATAGAATGCATTAAGATACCAAGTCATCAAAAAGCGAAACTTACGAATAAAAATCTTCATAAACGGATTCGTCGAAGGACGGTCATTCATGTACGTGACGACCCAGCCTTGATTCTCAAGTTCTTTTGATATCAATTCATAGTACTTGAAGAAATCTGAAGATATCAGAAGAATTCTTTTTTTCATTTATTTTAATAAGCCTCGAGAACGCAACTCTTCGAGTGATTTTTCATAACCATCTTGAGCTTTTTCTTGCGTCAGTACCCAGCTCAAGAAATTTTGCAAACCTTGTTCAAAATAAACCGTGGGCTTGTATCCCAGCTCTAATGAAATATTATTAAGATCGGCAATATTATGGCGAATATCCCCAATGCGGTACTGACCTGTAATCGTGATCAAGGAATCTGACTTAAAAAATTTAACAATTTCTTTAACCACTTCGTTGACGGTAGTTTTAACACCGCTACCAACGTTGAAAACATGCTGCCCTGGCTTTTGGTATTTCATGCTTAAATAAATCGATTGAACGATATCATCAATATAAACAAAATCGCGTGATTCCAATCCGTCTTCAAAAATAGCGATCGGCTTGTTCTCACGTGAACGAGTTGAAAAAATAGAAAGAATACCAGTGTAAGGATTTGATAACGCTTGTCCGGGTCCATAAACATTTTGGAATCTTAAAGCGACCGCATCGATATTAAAAGATTGTGAGGCTCTGAGAACTAATTGCTCTTGTGTAAGTTTAGTTATTCCGTAAATCGACTGAGGATTTGTTGGAGACACTTCTTGAGTGGGAACTAAATCCATCACTTGACCGCACATACGACATTCGTGTTCAAATCGTTTACTTTTCATCGCGGCATCAGAACGAGAATCGGGATATTGATTTCCATGTTCACGACAAAGATATTGGCCTTCACCATATACCGCGCGGCTAGAAGCCAGGATCACTTTTTTAATTTGTGATTTACGCCGAGCCACTTCTTCTAAAAGTATAGCGGTTCCTTGAATGTTTACTTCACAGTATTTTGAAATATCATACATCGACTGACCGGTTCCGGTTTCGGCCGCTAAATGAATAACACAATCAGTTTTATCTAAAGCTTTGGCTAAAGCTGCTCGGTCACGAACATCACCCTGAGTAAATTCAACTTCGTTTTTAATAAGATTATAAGTTGACGATGTTGTATCTGGATTTTCACCGTGAATTTGCGGAGAAAGACTATCAAAACAAGTTACCTTGTAACCATCTGATTTTAATTTAAGAGCTAAATGGCTCCCGATAAAACCGGCTCCACCAGTGATTAAAACATTTTTCATAGGTACAAAAATATCCTCTAAGTAATTATCTGTATAGCACTAAATCTGCTTAAAGTAAGTGCTTTTTAAAGTTGGCAAAAGCTCTGTTCCACCAGTCGAAACGACAGAACGGAAACTAAGCTGACCAGAACACCCAATCCCGCCACAGCCAAAATCTGCGAAAGCGTGTTCAGAGGAAAGAAGCCATAATTGAAGACCGCATAGATTACAATTCCATGAAGCAAATAGAATGAATAACTAACTCGTCCTAAACTGACAAACATCGAACTAGCGAGAAAATTAAATGCCTTAAACCGGTGAATCACCAGAATAAAGATTCCGACTAAACCCAAGGTTTCAATAACACTATATCGACTAGAGATTGAAATCAAGACAGCTGACAATGCCAAGACCAGCCAGTCTATTTTATTTTTTTCCAAGAATTGGTTAATCTCTTGATGATAAACCGCGGTCAATATCCCGCCCGCAAAACCCAAGATCATGAATCTCGAAAAATCATACAGCATCTGCCATCCGTAAGATTTAGTCGCATAGATGACTAAGAAAAACAGCAACATCCACAAAAGACTTTTTTTATTTTTAAAGTACCAACGTACAAATAACGGACAGAGAAAATAAAATAGAACTTCGTAACGCAAACTCCAGATGACCCCGGCATCCACCGTGGTTGAATATAAAAACTGATTCACGTCTTGAAAAACACCATTCGGTAATCCCACAAAAACCCAACTGATCAAGGATTTTAGGATAGTCGGAATATCGTCTAATAATGTAAAATTCGTTTTCAGAAAAATAAAAAACATAACTAAGCACACGCTGACAAAGTAGGCCGGATAAATACGAAGGAATCTTTTTTTCAAGAACTCTGTATACTTCGTTTGAAGAATACGATCACGCATTGCCTCTTCGAAAAATAAATACCCCGTTAAAAAGAAAAATGTAACTACC
>CALMPX010000043.1 GCA_937871355.1 uncultured Bdellovibrio sp. | reverse complement strand
TCGACAAAACTAAAAATGATTTTTGGGATCTCATCTTAATGGATGTCAAAATGCCAGAAATGGACGGACTAGCCGCTTTACAACAGATCAAAGAAAATGATCCACGTACCTTCGTTGTGATCATGACGGCTCACAGTAACTTGAATGACGCCATTATAGCCATCAAAGATGGCGCGTATGATTATGTCGAAAAACCAGTGAGCGCTGAAAAACTTCATGCCATTGTTAAAAAAAGTATCGAAGCAAAAGAAATGGTTAAAGACTTAACGGCTTCGAATCCGATTTTTGATGACGACATTGATAGTGAAATTGTTGGACACAACTCAAAAATGAAAGAAGTTTTCAATTTGATCTACAAACTTTGCAAAGTTGACACCACGGTTTTAATTCGCGGTGAAAATGGAACAGGTAAAGAACTTGTCGCCAAAGCCATTCATTTTAATTCACAGAAAAAAGCCGGATCATTTGTTGCGATTAACTGTGGCGCCATTCCCGAAAACCTTATGGAATCAGAACTGTTCGGACACGAAAAAGGAGCCTTCACCGGAGCTATCGAAAGAAAAATCGGCAAATTTCAATTGGCTAATAATGGCACCTTGTTCTTAGATGAAATCGGAGAATTAAAACCCGAAATGCAGGTTAAGCTTTTACGAGCTCTTCAAGAGAAAAAATTTACGCCGATCGGCAGTAACCGCGAAGTCAAAACGAATGCGCGTATTATCGCCGCAACCAACAGAAATTTAGAAAAAATGATGGAAGATCAGGACTTTCGCGAAGATCTTTTCTATCGTTTAAATGTTATGCCGATTTTTCTTCCTCCACTGCGAGAACGACCTGATGATATCGTTGAATTAGCACATAAATTTTTAGAAAAATTTTCTAAAACTCATAAAAAATCAATCGAAACCATCCAGCCTGAATGTTTGCAATTACTCAAAATATACCGTTGGCCAGGAAATATCCGCGAGCTAGAAAATATCGTTGAACGAGCCTTTATTATTGAATCAGGCAACGTTATGACAACAGCCTGCTTGCCAAATAATATTCTGGAAAACCTCGTAACAAAATCGGCCATTTCTCAAACTCAAACAAAATCAACCTCTCAAAACGAGACAAGTGTCAAAGGCGAACCTCAACCCCTTGATTTCGAGGTTTTCAAAGAACAAGCAGAAAAAGATTTCGTCATTAACGCCTTGAAAGCGAATAAAGGGAAAATTAACCAAACGGTCGCTCAGGCGAATATTCCCAAAAATACCCTTTTGAGAAAAATTAAAAAATACAACATTAACGTTAAGGATTATTTGTAATGAGCCGATAAATTGACGTGCACAAACAACGTCAATTTATCGAGGTTACATGTTAAAACTTACAGCTTTAAAAACTGCAGCTCTTTTGATTTTGTCTTTCACCATGATGTCTTGTCAAAAAAACGATACTGATCTGTTACAGGAAGCGCAGTCCTGTTTGAATACTTCCCCCTCGAACGAGGCCCGTCAGTGTGTTTCAAAAATTTCATCTCTAAATACTCCGGCGGCCTACAAGTTAAGATGTGCGGCCATTTACATCTATGAAGGTTTTGGCAGTGCCTCAAGTCTTATCAATGGATTAAACGATATGAATAATCCTCCCGGTGGCGGAGGCTGTAGTGGTAATTGTTCACCCACTTTCGGTGTGATCAGTAATTTCAATTTCCACAGCGGCGATAATGGCGATACGGCCAATCAAGCCCGCAATATTGCTACAGCGAACGAGGCTGTCGCCACTTGTGCTTTAACTGAATCTAAAGCCTATATACAAGTCAGCTCTTTATTTAAAATAGGCACATTGGCCAAAATGTCAGCCTACAGTTTACTTACCCCCGGACAAGAACCTACACCTGCCCAGATTGAAACGGCCATAGCAAATTTAGATCCAGCGGAAATTGGAGAACTCGTGTCATCGACTTACAGTTTAGCTTGCGCGAACAACAGCAACTCTTCCGACGCCGCTCAGAAATACTGCGATGAACTTTCAAAATCAATTGATGCAGGACAAAGTTACACGGATATCGGAAGCTATCTGCTTTGTAAAATTAACGACGAAAATAATCCCCTTTGCCAGTGAGCCCGGTCTTAAATTAAATAAAACTATAAAAAGGAGCCTATGGCTCCTTTTTATTGCTTTAAAATTAAGCCATACAGTCCCGCAATACTCGTCATAGGACCTACTTTTTCACCGTCTCATTCTCCCTACTGTTTGCATCCCAAATAAAATAATGTTAGACCGATAGCTTCGCATAATTAATTTATTATAATTAACCCTAAAAAGAGGTCTATATGTCAAAAACTTGGGATATTCAAAAGGTCAGAAATATCGGTATTTCTGCCCACATCGATTCTGGTAAAACCACTTTATCTGAACGTATTTTATTTTATGGTGGTCGTATTCATGAAATCCATGAAGTAAAAGGTAAAGATGGCGTCGGAGCGACGATGGACTCGATGGATCTTGAAAGAGAAAAAGGGATTACAATTCAATCGGCTGCAACTCAAGTTCAGTGGAAAGATCATACAATTAATCTTATCGATACACCGGGACACGTGGACTTCACAGTTGAAGTTGAACGTTCTCTTCGCGTACTTGATGGAGCTATCTTAGTTCTTTGCGGCGTATCTGGCGTTCAATCTCAATCGATCACTGTGGATCGCCAAATGAAACGTTACAGCGTTCCTCGTTTAGCGTTCATCAACAAATTGGATCGCCAAGGTGCGAACCCTTTCCGTGTTAAGGATGCGTTAGTAGAAAAACTTCGTTTAAATGCATTCATGGCTAACATTCCCATCGGTTTAGAAGATAAACACGTTGGTATCGTTGACTTGATCACGATGAAAGCTTTCCAAAATCAAGGCGACGATGGCGAAACAATCCAAGAAATTCCAATTCCTGCTGACATGGTTGAACAAGCTAAAGAATACCGTCAAATCTTGATCGGTAAATTAGCTGACGTGGATTCAACGATCGAAGAAAAATTCCTTATGGAAGAAGAGCCAACTGTTGAAGAAATGCGTGCAGCCATGCGAGCCGGCGTTATCAGCTTGAAATTGGTTCCCGTATTCTGTGGATCGGCCTTCAAAAATAAAAATGTTCAGCATTTATTAGATGCAGTTAATTTCTATTTACCAAATCCAACTGAAAAAATTGAACACGCTTTAGATTTAAATAAAGGTGAAGAAAAATTCCCGTTAAAAACTGACAATGATCTTCCATTGATTATGTTAGCGTTTAAATTACAAGAAACACAATTCGGTCAATTGACGTACATGCGTGTTTACCAAGGCCAAGTTAAAAAAGGTGATTTCATTATCAATCAAACGAATAAAAAAGCATTAAAAGTACCTCGCTTGGTTCGTATGCATTCGGCAAAAATGGAAGATATCGATGTTTCTTACGCGGGTGACATCGTCGCGGTCTTCGGTGTGGATTGCGCGTCTGGGGATACTTTCTGTGACGAAAAAATCAATGCGTCGATGCAATCTATGCATATCGCTGATTCAGTTATCAGTTTAGCGATTGCTCCGAAATCTAAAGAAGGATCAAACAACTTCACTAAAGCTTTACAAAAATTTAGAAAAGAAGATCCTACTTTCCGTGTTCACCGTGATGAAGAATCAAATGAAACAATCATCTCAGGAATGGGAGAACTTCACTTAGAAATCTACATCGAACGTATGAAACGTGAATTTGCTTGTGAAGTCACCGTAGGTCAACCGCAAGTGGCTTATCGTGAAACTATCGGCGAAGAAGCGGCATACGATTACACTCATAAAAAACAAACTGGCGGTTCGGGTCAATATGCGAAAGTCATAGGTGCGATGCGCCCATTACCTCCGCAAGAAGATGGCGCTGTTTTCAAATTTAACAACAAAGTGGTCGGTGGTCGCATTCCTAAGGAATTCATCGCCGGTGTTGAAGACGGTTTCAAAGAGCAATGTACAAAGGGTCCATTGATCGGATTCCCGATCGTTGGCGTTGAGATCGATCTCGTGGATGGTGGATACCATGACGTGGATTCATCATACATGGCGTTTAAAATTGCCGGCATGGCAGCAATGCGTGAAGTTTACCAAAAAGCTAAACCAACTGTTCTTGAACCGATTATGAAATTGGAAACCACAGTTCCTGAAGAATACATGGGTCCGGCTTCGGGTCAGATCAATCAACGTCGTGGAGTTATCTTGGGTTCAACAACGATCGAAGGTACTGTAACGATTGAAGCTGAAGTTCCATTAACAGAAATGTTTGGTTACTCAACTGATTTACGTTCAGCGACTAAAGGTAAAGGCGAATTCGCAATGGAGTTTACAAAATACTCTCCAGCTCCAAGAAATATCCAAGACGATTTAGCTAAGAAATACCAAGCTAAACGTGCTGCTGAACAAAAATAATCAGCAGATCAAATAAAGTGATTCTTAAAAGCCCGAAGATGCATATTCTTCGGGCTTTTTTATTTAGACCAGGCTGTGCTGATAAATAACTCGTGCATTGAAATACGCCATCTGATAAATTTAAGCCTCTATGTTTACAATTATCGTATCAATTCTATTGATACTCATCATATCGTTTCTTTGCTCTCTGTGCGAAGCCGTCTTACTCACCATAACTCCAGCATTTATTGCTGTTGAAACGGATGGATCACATAAATCAGGAAAAGTTCTCAAGAGCATCACAGATAACATGCATCGGTCGATTTCAGCTATTCTGACTTTAAATACCATTTCTCATACGTTAGGTTCAGCTTGGATTGCTTATCTTGTTCAAAGAGAGTTCGGCGAATCACTATTAACCGTCTTCTCTTTATTTCTGACTTTCATGATTCTTGTCTTCTCGGAAATTTTACCTAAAACGATTGGTCAAAATAATCCAAAATCCTTAGCTCAATTTTGTGCCTATGCCGTTCAGATCATGGTTATTATTCTCTACCCCATTGTGAAACTCTCAGAATTTATTTCTACCGCACTGACGTCTCCCTCTGAAGAACCTGATATCACACGAGACGAAATGATCAAAAGCGCTGAAATTGGAGTTGAAGAGGGAACTCTTAAAACAAAAGAGTCAGATATCATTAAAAATCTAATGATGCTGGATAAAGTTTTTATATCTGATATTATGACGCCTCGATCAGTCATCACAGCGCTTGATGGCGACATGAGCGTTAACGAAGTCGCAAAAAAATACCGCCCTATTCGCTTTTCACGTATTCCTGTATTTGAAGCCTCATTAGATAATATCATCGGCCTCACTCATCGCTACAAAATATTAGAAGCTCTTTCTCAGGATTTACATCACAAAAAGATCAAAGAAATCATTGCTCCGATTTCTTCTTTATCAGAGCGTATGACCGTTTCTCAAGCCCTCGATTTCTTTGTTAAAGCCAAAGACCATTTGGCCTTGGTGACTGACGATTATGGCGTAGTGACAGGTTTAGTGACTTTAGAGGACACTGTAGAAACACTCCTGGGTGTCGAGATCGTAGACGAGTTTGATAATATCGAAGACATGCGTAAATATGCATTAGATCAATGGCAACAACGTAAAAAATCGGGCCGCAGGTAACCACTTCTTTAAAAAGAGCTATTCAATAGTGCCAGTAGGTGACCGTTGATCCTGGTGCAAAGGGATTTTGATGGGGTCAGACTGCACTCCGAGTATTAAAAGAACAAACAGAAATGTTAAGACAACCAAAACACCGAAAACACTTGGAGTTTTGTATTCAAATCTTACAATTTGTTGGTAAATCTTATTAAAGTTTAATTTTCTTATCTTTTCCACGCAGTGCTAAAGCTACCTTTACAATCAGTTTAATATTATTTTAATGTGAATAATCTAGTTTAAGCATAAACTGAGCCAACTTCAGCCAAGGAAAAAATATGAGCACAGCTTTCAACTTTTTAAATGCACCGACAGAAATTTCGCATCCTGATTTAGCAAAAAAAGTATTCCAAGCTTGTCACCTCACTGGAGATTTTTTACTCCGAAGCGGAACTCGCTCAACTGAATATTTTGACAAGTATCGCCTCGAAGCCAATCCAGAGCTTTTATTTCAAATTGCTGTT
>CALMPX010000042.1 GCA_937871355.1 uncultured Bdellovibrio sp. | reverse complement strand
TTTGAAAATAAGTGGTTTTGCATTTAATGCAACCGCCACGTCGACGCCACTACTCTCGCCGTGAAATAAATCTTCAATTTTTTTTGAAAACTCAAATAAGTCTGTCTTTAAATAACCCAATTGATAAAAGAACAGCGACAGTCCCACCGCTAAAGTGGCCGAAGCTCCCATACCAGCTCCGAATTGAATTTCACATTGAAGATCTAAGTGACCTTTTAATTGATCACGTGTCATTTTTAATTCATTCAAATATTTTTCGATGACCGACCAAATAAATAATTCAAGATCACCTTTATACTGTCCTCCGACAGACAGGGTGAAGTCTTGATGTGATTTAAAATAGCGAAACTGCAAATACCGTGAAGTTAACGGGAAAACTAAAGCCTCACTTCCGCGAATAACAGAATGCTCTCCAGAAAGAATCCATTTTCCGGGAACTTTGTATTCAAAAGTAAGTTCACTTGGTGAATTATTTTTGTTTTCTATAGCCATTTTTCGTCCAGAGATTAAAATCATTCGTAAAGTAATTTATATAATATTCATACAAATCCATCTGATCATTTCTGAATAACAAATGAATATTGCTTCCAGCATCCATCGTGACAATCGGGCCATCTCCGGATTTTTCCCAAAAATTAAGAATGTCAGCTAAAGCCTTTTGTGAGCCACTATTCATATACATAAAAGGCGGCCGAGACGTATGAAACAAAGTATGCATATCCCAGAACTCATTCCAACAAATTCCAAAAACAATCTTCCACTGCGTATTCAAGGCATCATCCGTTTTTCTTAAAGCGCTGGCCAGTTCTTGAAAACGAACAGCGGCTCTTTCTGGGCGTCCTTTGAAAAGATCCGAAGTTAGAACCTTGGTGTGCGCATCACTTGATGAAACGGATTTAATCGATTCGTCGCAAAGAATGACCATATGTTTTAAATCTGAAACATTGAGTTTAATTTCTTCTGCTCCGCTTTCATGCCATAAGCCCCAAGGTGAGAAGAAGGACCGACAAGATGATCCCGAACCTTTTTGTGAAAATTTAGATAATTCTTTAGCCGTATAAGGATGAGGACGAATATTTGATGTTTTGTTCTCATCTAAATAAACTTCATGAGCACATTGAGTTAAAGCTGCAAAACTGCTGGCTGAACTGGCTAAACCACAATCAGAGGGAAAGTTATTAGCTGATTCAATTTGGTAAAACCCTTTAAGTCTGAACTCTTTTTTTAATAATTGAAAAAAATTAAGAAACTTAGCCGTACCTTTTTCGCTTAAACGTATTGGCATAAGATCAGAAAGTTCAAAAGGAGCCCAAACGTCTTCGCTCAAAGTTTCAATCTTTTGCATCCGCACATATGTTCTTAATTCATCCAAAGTATAAGAAATGGAAACATTGGTGGGTTTATTTGAAATAGGATCGGTTTTACCCATATATTTTATCAACGCAATATTTGATGGAGCTGACGCTTCAATCCACATAATGAGCCCCTTGTGCTAATTGATCTAGTCCAGTGATATATGATACATTATTGTTTCTAAAATACTCACGGATTTTAGACTTATTTTGAGCCTTATAAAATACCGTAATGGTATCTGCTCCTAGGGCCCCATTAGGCTTTGCCGTAATAACATCAGGACACTTTTCCAATAGTTGTTTGAGTTCTAAAGAATGATTATGTTGCAATCCTAATCCTGCTAACTTCAAAGACCAATCTTTCATTGAATTTAAAAAAAGATCCTGATCTATAGAAAGATAGGCTGATAAAGTATTTTCGCACAAATCACATAAAGGTTCTAACATTTTTAAATCTAAAGTGGCCAAATGCTCGTGAGTAGGAACCTTTACCCCAGTTGAAATGATATCAAAATCAATTTCAGGGAATACCCAGTTTAATGATTTTGAATGCGTTACTTCTGGATCAAAATAGGTGATCCTACCCAAAAGCTGTGTCACAAGATCAGCTCCGCTGGGTTTTATCTTTTGTAATTCAGTATTTAAATTAAATAAATCACGGTACTGATGAAATATTTCTTTTAAAAAAGTAGGGATTTCTGCCGTATGAGTCTGGTGATATTTAAACCAAACTGCGACATATTCCGCCGTTGATTGACCAAATCCACCATGACCATAACTGCTCGAAACCGCGTTAAGCTCGAGTTCGTGACCCATCGATTGCAAAAGTAAACCCGCGGCACTGCTGTTGTGAACAGATGCATAATCTTTTTGATCAAAATCAGTTTCAAACTTGGTATTAAAACTTTTGTCTTTAGCGCGCAAGCCATGGTAGGAGAGACGTAAGTATTCATCGCACAACGCGTTGATGTCTGTTGGTTCTTTTAACCCACTACCACT